>CAYVLM010000395.1:0-2118 GCA_964452225.1 uncultured Steroidobacteraceae bacterium
CACGGAGTTGGCCAGGATGAAGACCGCCGAGGCGCCGGCGGCGTAGCGGGTGCCGGCCCATCCGGCGACGATCAGCAGCGGGGTGAGGAAGATACCGCCCCCGGTGCCCGAGAGACCCGCCAGCAACCCCAGGCCTGCCCCGGATAGGAGGGCCAGGGGCCAGGGCGCGCGGGGCGGGAACTCCTCCGGCTGGCCGCGAACCAGCGCGAAGCGGCCGGCGGCGAGCAGCAGCACCACCCCCACCAGGGGCCGGTAGAGCTCGCCGGGGAGGGTGATGGAGCCGCCGACGAACGCCATCGGTACCGAGCCGATCAGGAACGGGACGACCGCGATGGGGCGGACGAAGCCCGCCTTCGCGAAGCGGGCCGTGACCAGGACGGCGACCAGGATGTTGAGCACCAGCGCGGTCGGCTTCATGACCCCCGCGCTGAGTCCCACGAAGGCCATGGCCGCCAGGTAGGCCGAGGCACCCGCGTGCCCGACCATCCCGTACAGGATGGCCGCGCCCAGGAAGAGGAGGGTCAGCAGCAGGGCCTGTTGGAGCGTGGGCATGGACCAATGGCGGCGCGAGCGCCGCGCGCGCTGCGCCTACGCCGATCCGGAGAGGGACCGGGCAGCCTCGATGCAGGCGGTGCCAAAGACGCGGGACGTGGTCGGGAAGGCGTGGATCGTGTCGGCCAGCACGTCGATCGGCACCTTCATCTTCAGGGCCAGCACCGCCTCGTGGATCGTCTCGCTCACCGCGGGCCCGGCCATGAAGGCGCCGACCAGGGTCCGGCTCGCCCGATCCACCACGATGGTGACATGGCCCTGGGCCTGGATCACGTAGCCGCGCGCAGAGGTGGCGAGGTCCTGGGTGAACTCCACGGCGTCGATGCCCCGCTCGGCGGCCTGCTCGACCATCAGGCCCACCGAGGCCGTCTCGGGATCGGTGTACGTGGCGCGCGGAATGGCGTGCAGGTCCATGGTCACCGTGTCGCCGAGCGCCAGCATGGCGGCCAGCTCGCCCTGGTAGTGGGCGGTGTGGGTGTGGAGCTCCGGGCCTGCCACGTCCCCGGCGACGAAGACGCCTTCGGCGATGCGCAGATGCTCGTCCGCCCGCACCCGTCCCTTCTCCGGCTCCACGCCGATGGCGGCCAGGTTCAGGTCGTCGAGCGGGATCTCGCGCCCGATGCTCAGCAGAATCGCACCGCCCTCGACGCTCGTGCCGTCGGAGAGGTCCGCCACGTGGCGGCCGCGCGTCCCCGCTCCGGCACGCACGCCGGTCGCGCGCACCCCGAGGCGCAGGGTGACGCCGTCACGCTCGAGGCCCCGGGCCAGGTACTCCGAGCTCCGCGGGTGCTCTCGGTCGTGGACGCGGTCGCGGGGATGGACCAGCGTCACCTCCACCCCGTAGCGGGCGTAGACCTGCGAGAGCTCCACGCCGGTGGGTCCGCCGCCCAGGATGACCAGCCCGTCGGGCAGCTCGCGGGTACCGGTTCCCTGGCGGTTGGTCCAGTACTCGACCCCGTCCAGGCCGGGCAGCGGGGGGATCTTCGAGTGCGAGCCCACCGCAACGATGACCTGATCCGCCTCGAGGGTCCCGGCCACGGTGCCGTCCCGCGTGATCTCGAGCCGCCCCGGCGCCGCGAACCGGCCGATGCCACGGATCACCGTGACCCCGGCCGCCTCGAGGCCCGCGACGTGGGTCGCATCGTCCGGGTAGGGGATCCCCTCGCGGTT
Organism: uncultured Steroidobacteraceae bacterium; assembly: GCA_964452225.1. Taxonomy (GTDB): domain Bacteria; phylum Chloroflexota; class Limnocylindria; order QHBO01; family QHBO01; genus CAVXEH01. Next base: position 1,723 of record CAYVLM010000395.1, read on the forward strand.
GATCATCCAGTCGCGGAAGTCGCTGGCCTTCGCCCACGGGAATTCGCCGCCCGCGCGATGGACCGAGGCGGCGTGGAGGAGGGCCTTGGAGGGCATGCACTGCCAGAAGGGGCAGCCGCCTCCCACGAGGTCGCGCTCGATGATCGCCACCCGGGCGCCGCGCGAGCCGGCGTACAGGGCGGCCGCCTCTCCGGCGGCGCCGGAGCCGATGACGGCGATGTCGTAGCGGTCAGTCACCGGGGCATGATAGGGGCTCGGGCACGGCTCCTGTACGAATCGCCGATCCGCCGTACACTTCCCGCATGGATGGCAGACCGCGACCTGCGCCCATGAAGTGTGCCCCGCGACCGACCGGGCATCCTCGAGGAGGTGACGCGGGTCATCGTGCGCCACCAG
>CAYVLM010000396.1:0-2116 GCA_964452225.1 uncultured Steroidobacteraceae bacterium
CCGGCGGGCACCCTGTTCGACGCGACGTGGGTGGCCGCCATTGCCGCCCTGCTGATCGGGCTGCCGCTCGGCGAGGTGAACCTGGTGCCGACCTGGCCCGGGCACGGGTACCTGCTCGCGCTGGCGCTCGCCTCCCAGGTGATCGGCTGGCTCTTCATCAGCGTCTCGCTGCCACGGCTCCCGGCCTCGCTGACCAGCGTGATCCTCACCATCCAGCCGGTGGGATCGGTCCTGCTCGGGATCGTGCTGGTGAGCGAGCGTCCTTCGCTGGTGCAGCTGCTCGGCGCGGGCTGCATCCTGGGCGGCCTGATGCTCGCCACCCTTCGCCGCCGGCCGGACGCCGAGCCGATCGCCGAGCCGGAGCTCGGCTAGGGTCGCTATCGTGGCGCCGATGGCGACCGCACCCCGATCCGAGACGATCCTCCTGACCGGTGGCGGCCGGCTGTGCATGGCCCAGCCCGAGGCGTCGGCGCCGCCGACAACCCTGTCTCCATGGGCGGTGCTGGTCCGGGACGGACGCTTCGCCTGGGTTGGCGATCCCCGCGAGCTTCCGCCGGGGGCGAGGCCGGATGCCACCGTGGACCTCGGGACGGCGCTCGTCACCCCGGGCCTGGTGAACGCGCACACCCACCCGGCCTACGCCGGGGACCGCGCCGACGAGGCCGCGGCGCGTCTCGAGGGGAAGGCCTATGACGGGGGCGGGATCCTCCGCACCGTTGAGGCAACGCGGTCCACGCGGGACGAGACGCTCCGCGCGCGCGTGGCGGAGCGTCTCGGCGCCGAGCTGGCCGCCGGGACGACCACGGTGGAGTGCAAGTCGGGGTACGGGCTCTCCACGGCCGAGGAGCTCCGCGCGCTGCGGCTCATCGGCGAGGCGGCGGACGAGCTGCCCGTGCGGGTCATGCGCACCTTCCTTGGAGCGCACGCTGTTCCCCCCGAAGCCGGAGCGGCAGCCGACTACGCGCGGCTCGTGGCCGACGAGATGATCCCGGCCGTCACTGCGAATCGCCTCGCCGAGTTCTGCGACGTGTTCTGTGACCGCGGGTTCTTCTCCCTCGCCGATGCCGAGCTGATCCTCACCGCGGCGGCCGGGCGCGATCTCGGCATTCGGCTGCATGCCGAGCAGCTGGCCCGGACCGGTGCAACGGAGCTCGGCGTCCGGCTCGGTGCGGTGAGCGTCGACCACCTCGAGCAGCTCGACGGAGCCGGGGTTGCCGCGCTGGCTGCGGCGACGACCGTCGCCACCCTCCTCCCGGCACCCGCCCTCGTGCTGCGTGGCGGCCTTCCCCCTGCCCGTGCCCTCCTCGACGCCGGCGCGACCGTGGCCCTGGCCAGCGATGCCAACGCCGGAACGTTCTCAGGCTGGGGCGCGATGCCGCTGGTGATCGGCCTCGGCGCGACGCTGCTCGGGATGACGGTCGGAGAGGCGCTCGCCGCGGCCACCATGGGGGGTGCCGCAGCCCTCGGCCTGGGGGCCGACCGCGGCCGGATCGCCCCGGGTCTCGCCGCTGATCTGGTTGCCTGGGATGCGGAGCACGAGGGTGCGTTCGCCCTGCGGCTGGGCGCCGTGGGTCCGGAGCGAATCTGGGTCGGCGGACGGGACGTCAGTCCGTGGGCAGATCCACGATCACCAGCTTCTCGCGCGGGACCCCCCGGCCGATGAGACGAGCGAAGAGATCCGGGACGAACCAGCGCAGGAAGAAGAGCCGGCAGCCAAGACAGAATCCGGTGGCGGCCAGCAGCGCCTGCAGGGCGATCACGGCCAGCACGGGGAGCCAGGCCCACGGCGTCAGACCGGCCACGAGCAGGACCGTGCCGACGGCCAGGAAGGCGGCGCCCATCGCCTGGGCGAAGCGAGGCGGGATCTCGTGCTCGAGCTCGGACGGCTTGAGGCGCAGGGCACGACGGATGGCAGGCCACGGGCGCGAGAACGGAAAGAGCCGGGTCCCGAAGGCCGAGGACAGCCCCAGGCAGGCTCCCACCAGCGCCACGAGGGGCCAGGAGCCGATGGCGATCGCCAGCGCCAGGGTGAGCGCCGAGGTGGCGGCACCAAAGCGTTGGCCGCGTGGGTCGACCCAGCGGCCGGCCACCGGACGCTGGCCGGCGGCGAGGGAAG
>CAYVLM010000397.1:0-312 GCA_964452225.1 uncultured Steroidobacteraceae bacterium
CATTGCCTTCGACTACTTCAGCCGCACCGCGGGCACCGGAAAGCGCGGCGAGGGCTTCGACTACCAGCCGCAGGTCGCCCTCACCCGGCCAGACACCCTCAACCAGGACGTGGCCGCCGCGGTGGCCTACCTGCGGACGCCGGAAGGTGGCGCGGCTCGGCGTCTCTTCACCGTGGGCTTCTGCTTCGGCGGACGGATCAGCTTCTGCCAGGCGGCGCGGCCGGAGCTCGACCTCGCCGGGGTGATTGGCTTCTACGGCTGGCCGGTTGGCGAGCACCGCACCGGGCTGCCCGCCCCGTCGGACCTGGCCCC
>CAYVLM010000397.1:322-2079 GCA_964452225.1 uncultured Steroidobacteraceae bacterium
TCACGTGCAGCGTGCTCGCCCTGTTCGGCGGCGCCGACCAGTACATCCCCGCCGAGGCACGCGAGGCCTTTGATGCCGCCATGGACGCGGCGGGCAAGACCCACGTCTCCGTCGTCTACGACGGCGCACCCCACTCGTTCTTCGACCGCAAGGCGGCGGAGTTCGCCGATGCCTCCGCGGACGCCTGGGGCCGGATGCTCCGGTTCATGTCGGTCGGCACGCCGCCGGCGTGACCGGCCCGTCCTAGAATCGCGCGCATGTGCTTTGACGCCGATGCTCTTCCTCCCCTCCCTCCTCTTCACGGATCCGCCCTCGACGCCCGCGACCTCGTCCTGACCGCAGCCGACGGGACCCGCGTGGCCGCCTACGCGGCCCGCGCCGAGCAGCCGTCGGGCGCCGGCGTCGTCATCTGCCCCGACGTGCGCGGGCTCTTCCATTTCTACGAGGAGCTCGCGCTCCGCTTCGCCGAGTCCGGCGTCGATGCGATCGCGTTCGACTACTTCAGCCGGACCGCGGGAACCGGCAGCCGCGACGCGGAGTTCGACTACGGCGTCCACGTCCCGCTGACCCGGATCGAGACGCTCAACCAGGACGTGGCGGCCGCGGCGGCCCACCTCCGCTCGCCGGAGGGCGGCTCAGTCGATCGCCTGTTCACCCTCGGCTTCTGCATGGGTGGACGGATCAGCTTCCTGCAGGCCACGCAACCCGACCTGCACCTGGCGGGCGTGGTCGGCTTCTACGGCGTGCCGCAGGCCTCGCCCCGCTCCACCCTGCCGGCCCCGGTGGAGCTGGCGGGCCAGTTCAGCTGCCCGGTCCTTGGCCTCTTCGGCGGTGCCGATCAGGCGATCCCCGCCGATGCCCGCGACGCGTTCGACCGTGCCCTCGGCGCGGCGGGCGTGGAGCATACCTTCGTCGTCTACGACGGCGCTCCGCACTCCTTCTTCGACCGCAAGGCGACGGAGTTCGCCGACGCGTCGGCCGACGCCTGGCGCCAGGCGCTGGGCTTCATGGGCGTCGCGACGTAAGGTGCCGCCCCGGGGTTGGCTAGAATCGGGGCAGAGCTCGACCGGCTCTCACGTCGCGGAGACCTCCCGATGATCGATTTCTCGCTGACCGATGCGCAGCGCGAGGTGCAGCGCACGGCGCGCGCCTTCGCAGAGCGCGAGATCCTGCCCCGCATCGCGGAGCTCGACAGCACCGCGTCCTACGACCGATCCATCTTCGAGAAGATGGGCTCGGAGGGCTTCCTTGGCCTGCCGATCCCGGAGCGCTACGGCGGGGCGGGGATGGACTACATCGCCTTTGCCCTGCTCTGCGAGGAGATGGAGCGCGCCGACACCGCCTTTCGCGTCGTCTATTCGGTGCACACCGGGCTCAACTCGTTGACCCTGCTCCAGTGGGGCAGCGAGGAGCAGAAGCAGCGCTACCTGATCCCGCAGGCACGGGGCGAGAAGCTGGCCACCTTCGGCCTCACCGAGCCGGGCGTCGGCTCGGACGCCGCCAACCTGTCGACCACCGCCCGGCGCGACGGCGATCGGTACCTCCTCAACGGCAGCAAGCTCTGGATCAGCCTGGCCGATGTCGCCGACAACTTCCTGGTGTTCGCCACCGTCGATCGTTCGCTGGGCCACAAGGGGATCACCGCCTTCATCGTCGAGCGCGGGTTCCCCGGCTTCTCCACCGACACGATCCACAACAAGCTCGGTGTCCGCGCCGGAAACACGGGGATGCTGTACTTCGACAACTGCGAGATGCCG
>CAYVLM010000398.1:0-2067 GCA_964452225.1 uncultured Steroidobacteraceae bacterium
CGCATCCACCTCCGCGACGAGGTAGTGGAGCCGGGTCCCAGGTGCTCCGCTCCGCCGCGGAGGCGCAATCGTGTCGAACCGGCCCCCGACGCCCAGTGGTCCAGGCGTGAGCTGCTCAATACGGGCGACGCTCGCCTGGCTTGCTCACCACGAACGGATCGTGGTGACGATCCCCATCGGCTCCTGGCTCGGACAGCTGGCCACCCAGGTCCGGACGATTCCGGTGACGCCGGCGATCGCCAGTGCGGCCGTGAGCCTGCCTTTGTCGTTCCCCGGCGATCCGGCCGATCGATTGATCTACGCGACGGCGATCGAGAACGGCTGGCCGTTGGTGACCAAAGACGAGAAACTGCGGAAGCACCGTCACCCCCATCCGGTGGCCGTCTGGCAAGGACGCTTCAGCCCACCCTCATCAGCCAGCGATCTGCGCCGAGGACGGCGCAGTGCAGCCTTCTTGAACGGACGCTAAGGTCGGTGATGGCGGTTCGACTCCTCTCGCCCCGACCATATGTTCTTTCAACTCCGGAACCGCACGTCGATCGCATTTGCGGACGCCGTCAGCGGATTCGCTCAGGCACCACGATCCTGCATTTGGTACTCATCGGGTCAAGTCCTCTCGCCACGACCATTTGTTCTGTGTGGTCCTGAGATGGGGACCGGTCCACCTTGCGGCGCTAGCATCATCTGCTAGCATATGAGTATGTCATCGACGCGCGCCAGCATCACCATCGACCGCGCGCTCGCGGAGCGCGCGCGGCGCCTGAAAATCAACGTCTCGGCTGCGGCTCGAGAGGGCGTGGAGGCCGCCGTGCGAGCCGCGATGGCGCGAGCCGACCGCGAAGCCTATCGGCGTCGTCCCGAGCGACCCGATCCGTTCTGGTCTGACCTTGAGGCCTGGACGGACGGGTGACCCGCGGTGAGATCTGGTACGCGCAAGTTGGCCGTAAGCGTCGGCCGGTCCTGGTACTGACCCGGCCCGAGGTGATCGATGTTCGCGCACTCGTCACCGTCGCTGAGATCACCACCTCCATGCGCGACATCGGCCCCGAGGTCGCGTTCGATCACCAAGAGGCGGGTCTCGACCGACCATCGGTCATCAACTGCGACGGACTTCACACGATTCCCAGGGCAGCTCTGACCACGTATGCCGGCTCCGTGGACGAAGAGACGATGGATCGAGTCTGCGCGGCAGTGGCATACGCCCTGGGCTGCTGACGGAATCCCGACTCGGTGCTATCCGACCTGCGTTCATGAGCCCTCGGGTCAAGAGCATCTATCAGCCACCGCAGGCCAACGATCGGCGCCAATGACGCTGCAACGCAGCCTTCCTGAACGGACGCTGAGGTCGGTGGTGGAGGTTCGAGTCCTCTCGCCCCTTCGCCGCCATCCCGAAGAGCCAGGAGTGCTAGGCGCGGTCGGTCACGCGCTCGCCGTCCGCGAGGAAACGGGGCCCGTCAAGGCTGAGGCGGAGCCCGTTGCACGCCTCCGAGGCGTGCTCGTGCTGCTGATGTCGACAACTGGCGAGCGTGTTGGTACAGATCGTCGCGCCCTTGCTTTGAGTGAGCGCTGCGCCGACCCGGTCGCTAGCGCACGCGGGTCCACGTCCCTACCAGGTAGGGCGTGGGGAGGATTGCGCTGGTGGTTCGCTCGACGGTCAGGGTGTCGCGAAAGACGCTCCACCGCCCACCAAAGGTCTCACCATGATTCGCGCCCTCGTGAAAGGCCAGGACGACCTTGTCGCCGTCGATCGCATAGGTGCCGCTCGTCGAGCTCGATACAACGGGATTCACCTGGGTATTCGTCACAGTCCCATCGGCAGCGAAGACGAGTGTCAGCGCGCCCCAGTTCCCATCGTTGACCTCTCCGGTGTCGTAGAGATACGGTGACGCCGCCGCTGGGACACTCGACCGTGTCGATCGGCGCGTCAACCGCGGCGCGAAGCGTCAGGATGTCGTCGATCATTGTCCGCGCCGTGGCGTCCCGCTCGATCGCGTCATAGGCCGACTGAGCAGCTTCCCGAAGGCGAGCCACAGCGCCCTCCGGCGCCATCTTGATCTTGAGCCCTCG
>CAYVLM010000399.1:0-2057 GCA_964452225.1 uncultured Steroidobacteraceae bacterium
TCCCCGAACCGGGCGAGGGCGTCCTCGCCGGTGGGGGCGATCGTGACGTTGTGGCCCTCGCGCTCGAGGGCGACCTGGAGGCCGCGAGCGACGGCGGGCTCGTCCTCGACGACCATGATGGTGGATGCCATGGCCACCGGATTATAGGGATGGTCCGCCGCGGCCACGCCTCCGCCATCCGGGATGCGCCCGTCTCCGGCGGTTCGCCGCCTTGCCGCTGCGGCGACCCGCTGCTACCATCCGGGCTCGCACCTGAATGATCCCACCGCCCGACCGTGCGCCGGGCCCTCGAAGGAAGACCTGAGCATCCCATGGAGAACGAGATCGCCGTCGACGCGCGGACAGCGCTCGGCAAGCAGAACCGGCGCCTGCGCCTGACAGGACAGGTCCCGGCCGTCGTCTATGGCCGCGGACACGAGTCGATCCCCGTCCAGGTCGATGCCAAGGTCTTCGAGCAGCTCTACCGCTCGGCTGGCCGCTCCAGCCTGGTGCAGCTGCACGTCGGAGACGGAGCTGCGCGGAGCGCCATCATCAAGAGCGTCCAGCGCCACCCGCTCACCGGCCGGGCCCTGCACGTCGATTTCTTCCTCGTGGACCTCACCGCCGCGATGGAGGTCGAGATACCGCTCGTCTTCACCGGCACTGCTCCGGCGGTGGATCTGACCGGCGGCACGCTGCTCACCAACCTCAGCCGGGTCAAGGTCAAGGCGCTGCCGACCATGCTGCCGCACGAGATCGCGGTGGACGTCTCGCCGCTCGTCGACCTGGACTCCACCATCCACGTCCGCGACCTGCTCGTCGGCGAGGGGGTGCAGATCGTCGCCGATGCCGATGAGCTCGTCGCCAAGGTGCTTCCGCCCCGGATCGAGGAAGAGCCGGTGGTCGAGGTTCCCGAGGAGGAGGGCGAGTTCGCCGCCGAGGGCGAGGCGGCCGAGGCCGGCGCCGGTGCCGAGACACCCGCCACGTCGGAGGGTGGCGCGGCGACCCCGGAGGGCCAGGGCTCTTCGGCGGACTGATCCGCGGCGGGGCCCCTTCAGTGCGCGTCGGCTCCGAGGGAGCCGGTCGGCGCAGGTGGTCACTCGTCGGCGTAGTAGCGCCGCTCGCCGCTCTTCGGATGGACGTAGACGCGCATTCGACGGCCCGTGGTCGGGTCCACGAAGCGCTCGTCGGTCGCGCGGAACGGCGGTCCGGGAGGCGCGCTGTCGCCACCTCCCGGGCCCGGCCGCTGGTCGCTCTTCTCGCCGGCCTGGGACTGGTACCGGGCACGCTCCATGACCATGACGAACACGACCGCAACGCCGAACGTGACCAGCATCAGGCCCATCGACCGGTCGCCGGCAAAGATCGACACGAGCCCGCCGAGCATCACCAGGGCCGCGAAGCCGCCCAGGAGAAGGCGAATGGTCGACACCATCGATGCGGCTCCTCTGCGCCGGGCTACTCGAGCGGCTGCGGCGCGTTGGCGTCGGCCGCCAGGGTCACCGCCGTCCCGTAGGCGACGATCTCGGACATGGTGTTGCCGATCTCGCTCGAGTCGAAGCGCATGCTGATGACGGCATCGGCCCCCATCACCGACGCGTTCTGCACCATCCGGTCGACGGCCTGGCGGCGCGTGTCCTCCAGGAGCTCGGTGTACTCGTGGATCTCGCCGCCGACCAGCGAGCGGAGGCCGGCGGCGATGTTGCCGCCCAGGCCGCGGCTGCGGACGACCAGCCCGAAGACCTGCCCCTTCGTCTCGGCAACCCGGTGCCCGGCGACGAACGGGGCTGTGCTGATGATCATCTCGGTGCTCCTTCTTGGTGGGCGACGGCGATGAGTCTAGCGTGCCTGCGGCGCCGGCTCTCACCGGTAGACTGCGCCGGTACGCAAGGTCCCGGCAGGAACGCGGAGGAGGGCTCGGATCCGATGCTCGTGGTGTCGATCCACGATGTCGCCCCGTCGTCGCTCGACGACGTGCGCTGGCTCCTCTCCAGGCTCGACGAGCTCGGGGTCCGGCCCCGTGTCCTCAAGGTGATCCCGGCGCCCGACGGCCAGGAGCTCGAGCCGGACTCGGAGGT
>CAYVLM010000400.1:0-2049 GCA_964452225.1 uncultured Steroidobacteraceae bacterium
GCCCACGCTCAGGACCTGCGTTGGTCACTTTCTGCTCCTTGGCCGAGTTCCCGGGCTTAGGCGTTGGTTCCCGGCCCTGCAGATCCCCGTTGGCCACTTGCGAGGACCGGCGAACGTGGACTGGGTGGGCGGCGCCGCGCTCCTTGTGCGCCGGGAGCCATTTGACGAGATCGCCGGGTTCGACGAGTCAATCTTCCTCTACATGGAGGACGTGGATCTCTGCCGGCGCTTGCGGGAACGTGGCTGGCGCATCCGGTTCGTCCCCCAAGTGGTGGTACATCACGAGCTTGGCGCGTCGCAGGGAGACGGCCAGCTCGAGCGCTGGTACTGTGCCTTCGACGCGTACCTGCGGGAGCGGTACGGCCCGTGGACCGCGCGGCTGGCCGCTGCGGCAGCGACCGTGGGGATGCTTGCTCGCGCCGTTGCATACACCTTCTCGCCCGGGCATAGGCGGCAGGCCCGGCGAATGGCCCTCGGCGCACTCGCGGCGGCACGCAGAGTGCGCTAGCGTCCAGGAACTTCGACCTCGAAGGGCTCCCCAGCCCCGAGCCCGGGATTCGCCTGGTCCCGATCCGATACCAGTGGATCTTCGACTGGCCAATCGATCCCGATCTGCGGATCGTTCCATGCGACCCCGCGCTCCAGTGCAGGCTCGTAGTAGCGGCTTACCTGGTAGGTCACGTCGGCCATCTCGGATCGAACGCAGAAGCCATGCGCGAATCCGACGGGTACGTAGAGCAACCGTCTCCCCTCGTCGTCGAGGTCGAAGGATTCCCACGACCCGTACGAAGGCGAGCCGCGCCGGATGTCCACCACGACGTCCCAGATCGCGCCGCGCACGACGCCGACCAGCTTGGCTTGGCCGGGCGGGAGCTGATAGTGCAGGCCGCGCACCACATTGCGCCGGGACCGCGAGTGGTTGGCCTGCACGAACCGCTCGGTGATGCCGATTGCCGCCAGCTCTCGCTCCGAGTACGACTCGACAAAGAAGCCCCGAGCGTCGCCGTGAACCTCGGGCTGCAAGAGCTTGACCCCGGCAAGGGCATTCCTCACGACGGTGATCACGTGTCTTCCCTCGGGTCGCGCAGAGCGGCTCCAGTCAGGTCGTTGAAGTAGCGCGTGTAAGCATCGGTCACGGCATCCCAGCTGTAGGATTCCGCGACGCGCTGGGCCGCGCGACTGCGAAGAGCATCGATGGCTTCGGGATCGGCTAGCAGCTGCTTCAGGACATTACTCAGGTCCTCGGTGTCGCGGTACCGGAAGTAGCGTCCAGCATCCCTGAGCACCTCCCGATGTTCAGGGACATCGTGCGCAACGATCGCGTTGCGATGGCCCATCGCCTCGACCAGAGCCGGATGGGTGCCGCCCACCTCGGTCGCCTGAATGTAGACACGGGCATTCGCCAGCAGCGCGTGGTAGTCGTTTCCAAAGACGTAGCCCGGGAACCGGACGCGACTGTCCGCAGCCTGACGGACCCGCCGCACGTAGTCGGCCGCATATGGTGCGTCGCCGACAACGACGAGCGGCAACTCGGAGCTGAGCTCTCGATACGCACGCACCACGAGCAGCGCGTTGTTCTCGGGCTCGAGCCGGCTCACGTAGAGAAGGTAGGCGTCGGGATTCAGCCCGTACCGGGTGAGGGCCTCCACCTCGTGGCCGCGCTCAAACAATTCAGTACCGTACGGGAAGTAACTGGTCTCGCGATGCAGTCGCTCGCGGTAGAAGCGCTGGATCACCCGCGCGTCCGTGACCAGTTCAATTGGCATTCGAGCCGCGAGCCGCGCCGCCCACCGATAGTAGGCCTTCCCGGCACGTCCCCACTTGGCCCGCTCCCATTCAAGCCCGTCCACGTTGAGCACCGTGGTCTGCCGGCGCACCCACGGGATCCAGCAGACCGGCGCGTTGGCGCTGTTGCATACGTAGACCAGGTCATAGTGACTCAAGAACGCGTGCAGCGCGGACAGCAGGGTGTGCGACAGCGTCTCGGTGTACTTGGTGGGGATCGCCGGGAGAGTGACCAGATGCACACCGCGGAAGCTGCTCCGTCCC
>CAYVLM010000401.1:0-2042 GCA_964452225.1 uncultured Steroidobacteraceae bacterium
GCCAGGTTGGCGCTCGCCTCGGCCGGGGCGATGATGTAGTAGGTCGCCAGGCCCTTGTCCGTCGAGGGCAGGGAGACCTCCACGATCTCGGCGCCCAGCCGCGACAGCGTCTCCATGGCGGCCCGGACCGCGGCCTCGACGCCGGGCTCCATCCCGGGCACGAAGAACTCGCGCGGCACGCCAAGACGCAGCCCCCGAACGTCCCCGTCCAGGGCTTCGAGATAGTCCGGGACGGGCATGTCGGCGCTCGTCGAATCACGGGGGTCGTGGCCGGCGATCGCCCCGAGCACGAGGGCGGCATCCCGCACCGAGCGGGTGAGCGGTCCGCACTGGTCGAGGCTGCTGGCGAAGGCGACCATCCCGTAGCGGCTCACCCGCCCGTAGGTCGGCTTCAGGCCCACGATCCCCGACAGCGCCGCCGGCTGCCTGATGCTGCCGCCCGTATCGGTCCCCAGGGCAAAGTACGCCTGCCCGCCCGCCACCGCCGCCGCCGATCCCCCCGACGACCCGCCGGGCACCGTCGACTCGTCCCATGGGTTCCGGACCGGCCCGTAGGCCGAGTTCTCGTTCGAGGAGCCCATGGCGAACTCGTCGCAGTTCGTCTTCCCGAGGAGCACGCCGCCGGCGGAGCGGAGCCGCTCCTCGGCGGACGACGCGTACGGCGATCGGTAGCCCTCGAGGATGCGTGAGCCGGCGGTGGTCGGCAGCCCGCCGGGAATCGGGGCGCCGTCGTCGTCGAGCGCGCGGGTGACGAAGATGTCCTTGAGCGCGTAGGGGATGCCGAGGAGCGGCCGGGAGTCGCCCGCCGCCAGCGCACGGTCGGCCTCGGCCGCCGATGCCAGGGCAGCCTCCTCCCCGATGGCCAGAAAGGTGTTCAGCCGCTGCGCGTCACGGCCGATGCGCTCGAGCGAGGCACGGGTCAGATCCATCGAGCTCACCTCGCGGCGCCGGAGAAGCTCGGCGACCTCGCCGATGGTTCGGTCGGCAAGCGGCAGGTCGGCGGTCGGGGCGGCGTTCACGGCCCTACCGACCCTCTTCGAGCACCACCGGGACGCGCAGGTGCGGCCCTTCGCGCACCGGGGCGTTGGCCAGCGCCGCCTCGCGGTCGAGTCCCCTGGCGACGACGTCGTCGCGCATGACGTTCTCCAACGGGATCACCTGGGCGGTCGGCCCGACCATCGAGGTGTCCGCCTCGGCGAGCACGTTGATCGCCTCCAGGATGTCGTTGAGCTGGCTCGCCATGCGCTCCACCTCGGCATCGGTCAGGCCCAGGCGGGCGAGGATGGCGACGTGCTCGACATCGGCGCGGCTGATCATGCGCCGATGCTAGCAGGCTACGATGGGCCGTCCATGACCGAGCAGCGAGCGACCCCGTCCTCGCGTTCCGTGGCGATCGGCAGCGGGCGCCTCGAGCTTCTCGAGCTTCCGGGCGGGGCCGGGAGCCCGCTCCTGGTGCTGGGCGGCGTGGAGCTCGGCCTGCGGCACCTGGCCGGGACCGAGCAGGTGATGGCCCGACGATGGGAGCGACGGGCCCAGCGCCGGCCGGTCACGATCGTTGGCCGCCCGATCCCGGACGATCCCGCAGACGCGGGACTGCTCATGCACCCGCGGGTCATCGCCGACGGGGTCGCCCGCGCGCTCGCAGACCTGCCGCATCCGGTTGCCGTGGAAGCCGAGTCCGGCGGTGGCCGGATTGCGCTCTGGCTGTCCGTGGACCACCCGGAGCTGGTGTCCCGGCTGGTGCTCGCGTCCGTCGCGTCCGAGACGCCGCCGCACTCGCCCATGGCAGATCGGCTCGGTCGCTGGATCCTGCTGGCCGAGGCGCACGACTGGGGTCGCCTCTTCGCCGGCTTCGCGCTCCAGATGCGCCCGGCCGCGGAGGGCGGAGACGCAGGGTCGTTTACCGTCGCGGCGCGCCTGCAGCCACGACCATCGACGCCCGAGCGCTTCATCGCGGAGCTCAGGGCGACGCTCGATCCGTCCTCATTCGTGACTGCGCGTCTCGGCGAGGTGACGGTTCCCACGCTCGTCCTCGCCGGCGG
>CAYVLM010000402.1:0-2027 GCA_964452225.1 uncultured Steroidobacteraceae bacterium
GGGAGCCATCGCGGGCATGATCGCGGGAGGTGCCGCGCTGGGCGTCGCCGAGCTGATCGCCGGGTTGCTTCCCGGCGCACCGTCGCCGGTGGTCGAGATTGGATTCCAGGTCATCAACCACCAGCCGGCCGGAGCCAAGGATTTCGTCGTGAGCCTCTTCGGCTCAAACGACAAGCTGGCGCTGAACCTTGCCGTGCTCGTCGTGGCACTGGTCATCTCGGGCGGCCTGGGGATCCTGGCCCGCTCGGGGCGCGGCATCGAACCCCCCAACCGGGACCGATTCTGGCTGGCGATCGGCGGCTACGCGCTCGTGGCCCTCGTCGCCCTCGCGGCATCGCTCCAGGACCCGCTGGTCGATCCGCTGGTGGCGATCGGCTCGCTCCTGGTCTCGGTGCTCGTCGCCTGGCTGGTCCTCTCCCGGCTGCTGGCGCTGGCGACCGACCTGCGCGGCCGGGCCCCGCGGGCGCAGATGCCCGACTGGTCGCGGCGGCGCTTCATCGGCACCAGCCTGGCGCTCGGAGCTGGGGCCCTGGTCGGGGGGAGCCTGGGCCGCTGGCTGCTGACCAACCGCCCCCAGGCGACCACCCCCCTGGCGGCCATCCCGTCGCCCGCCCAGACGGTGGCCCCGCTGCCCACGGGCTCAAGCCTGGACGTCGCGGGTATCTCTCCGCTGGTCACCCCGGACAGCGACTTCTACCGCATCGACACCCAGCTCCTGACGCCGCACCTCGACGCGTCGACGTGGCAGCTCAAGGTGACCGGCATGGTCGACAACGAGCTGACCTTCACCTACGACGACCTGCTCGCCATGCCGCTCTACGAGGAGTACGTCACCATCGCGTGCGTCTCGAACGACGTGGGCGGCGACCTGGTCGGCAACGCCCTGTGGGGCGGCCCGCGGCTGCGCGAGGTGCTCGACCGGGCCGGCGTGCAGACCGGGGCGAGCCAGATCGTGGGACGCGCCTACGACGGCTGGACCTGTGGCTTCCCGACGGAGTGGCTCACCGGGTCCGACCGCGAGGCGCTCATCGCGGTGACCATGAACGGCCAGGCGCTGCCGGCGGCGCACGGCTACCCGGCGCGGCTCATCGTCCCCGGCCTCTACGGCTACGTGTCCGCCACCAAGTGGCTCACCGAGATCGAGCTCACCACGCTGGAAGCGTTCAATGCCTACTGGGTGCCGCTCGGATGGTCCAAGCTCGGCCCGATCAAGACGATGTCACGCATCGACACCCCCCGGAGGCACGCGTCCCTGCAGCCGGGCACCGTGCCGGTGGCCGGGGTCGCCTGGGCCCCGGATCGCGGGATCAGCAAGGTCGAGCTGCAGGTCGACGACGGCCCCTGGCAGCCGGCCGAGCTCTCCACGCCCATCTCGAACGCGACCTGGGTCCAGTGGCTCGTGCGCTGGCAGGCGACATCGGGGGACCACACCCTCCGCGTTCGGGCCACAGACGGGACCGGCGCGCTGCAGATCGAGACGCCGCACGAGGCGGCGCCCAACGGCGCCACCGGCTACCACACGATCCCGGTGAGCGTGGGCTGAGGCCCGGATACGGCATCGCCGCCGGCTCGGCGGCGGCGATGCAGGTCCGGTGGCACGCCGCCCCCCGACGGCCTGCCGGTGGTCAGCCGGTCAGGGCTGGTGCGAGAGCCCGGTCCCGGCCTGCGAGGGGGTGTGGCTCGTGGCGTCCGACGTCGGATCCGAGTCGCGGTACTGCGCGGACGTCTGCGCGCCCCACGTCTTGGCGATGGAGCTGACATAGGCGCCGTGGTTTGCCCAGTCCCCCTCGCTCGGGGTCGGCGACTGCGCGGCCGCCGAGACGGTCGCCCCGTGCGTGCCGTCGGGCGGCGTATTGGTGTCGGCGTTCGACCCGGGCTGGAAGTCAGGCCCAAAGCCGTGGCCCATTGGCACGTCCTGCCCGGACGCGTTGCTGGCGGTGCTCAGGCCGGAGTCCGAGGCGACCGGCATCATGTGGGCCGTGGCCACGCCGGCGGTCAGGGCCAGACCGGCCAGGGCGGCGATGATG
>CAYVLM010000403.1:0-1685 GCA_964452225.1 uncultured Steroidobacteraceae bacterium
CGGTAACTCGTGAGCACAGTCGCAACCACTCGCCCCGTGCCAGGAGTGCTCCTGCGCGCGCGCGTCCGGCGATTCCTGGTCGGGTTCGTGGGGACCCTGCTCGTCGCGCTGCTTGCCGCCACCGCGGCGTCGGTGGCCATCGGCCTTGCCAGCAATGGACGGGTGCTGCCCGGGGTGACGATCGGCGGCGTTCCGCTCGGCGGGCTGGACCGGGCCGCGGCGGAGGCCCGCCTGGCGACATCCCTGCCGTCGCTCAGCGACGGATCGGCGACGCTGGTGATCGGGGGCCAGCGCGTCGAGGTGCCCTACGCCCAGCTCGGGCGACAGTATGACCTGGCTGCCATGGTCGACGCGGCCATGGGGACCGGCCGCGGCACGAACCCCGTCTCCTCGGCCATTGCCCGGCTGCGCGACGCCGTGGTCGGCACGGCGCTCCCGGTTCAGGTGCACGCCTACGACCCGGCGGCGCTCGACGGCGTGGCCGCCGCGGTGGCCGCGGAGCACAGCCAGGCGCCGGCAGACGCGGAGGCACGCGTCGCCGCCGGTGGCGTCATCACCGTGACCCCCGCCCGCGACGGCACCTCGGTGGATCCGGCCACCGTGCGGCAGCTCCTCGGCGCGGCCGTCTCCACGAGCCGGCCCGGGGACGTGACCGTGCAGATCCCGGTCACCACCGTGTCGCCGGCGGTGAGCACCGAGCAGGCGCAGGCGGCCGCGCGCGTGGCGCAGGCCATGGTCTACAGCCCGCTGACGCTGGCCGTCGACGGCGACACCGTCGCGGTGCAGCCGGACGAGCTTGCGCCGCTCCTGCGATTCTCGACGGATGCGAGCGGGCAGTACGCGCCCGCCATCGACGGCACGGCGCTCAACGCGCTGGTGCTGGCGCTCGGCTCGTCGATCGACCGGCAGCCGGTGGACGCCACGTACCGCTACGGCGCCACGATCAAGGTCGTTCCATCGGTCACCGGGCGGGAGCTCGGGCGGCCCGGGACCGCCGCGGCGATCCGTCAGGCCCTCGATGATCGGGCGGCGGGCGGCGATCCCGGGCCGGTGACCGTGCCGGTGAGCGTCACGGCGCCGACCCTGACGACCGCCCAGGCGCAGGCTTCGGTGGCGAAGATCGTCCGGATCGGCACCTGGACCACGTACTTCACCGTCTACATCGAGAACGGGTACGGCGCCAACATCATCATCCCCGCCAAGGCGCTCAACGGGATGGTGGTCCAGCCGGGCGAGACGTTCGACTTCTGGAAGGCGATCGGCCCGATCACCGCGGCAAAGGGCTACCTGCCCGGCGGGGCCATCATCAACGGCAAGACCGAGCTGACGGGAGCCCTGGGCGGCGGCATCTGCTCGACCTCGACCACCATGTTCAACGCGGCGCTGCGGGCCGGCCTGGAGATGGGCGCCAGGACGAACCACTACTACTACCTCAGCCGCTACCCCGTTGGGCTTGACGCGACCGTCTACGACAGCGGCACTTCGGTGGTGGACATGACGTGGACCAACGACACGCCGTACCCCGTCATCATCCGCAGCTACACCGGCTACGGCTGGGTCCGGTTCGACCTCTACAGCGTTCCCACCGGCCGCAAGGTGACGCTCACCACGCCGGTCATCACCAACCGGGTCACCGCGCACGACGTGGTCCAGTACACGACCTCCCTGGCCCCCGGCGTGGAACA
>CAYVLM010000403.1:1695-2021 GCA_964452225.1 uncultured Steroidobacteraceae bacterium
CGCGTCGAGTGGGTGGCCAACGGGTTCGACGCCTACGTGACGCGCTACGTCCGGGACGCCTCCGGCACGCTGATCCACGTCGACCACTACTACAGCCACTACGCGGCGGTGAACGGCCTGCTGCTGATCGGCAAGAGCGCCTCCTGACGTGCCCCTGGAGACTGGATGGGTGGTGTCAGGTCCTCATCCACCATGGGGCGGCCGATAGATCGCTCATTTCGCGCCGGAGCCTGTGGCGGCGCGGGGTCTGTTCGATAGATCGGTCACTGGTGAGCGTGAGCGGTGCGCCGGGGCGCGCGTCGTGCTCAGCGCTGATGGTTCTATCG
>CAYVLM010000404.1:0-2017 GCA_964452225.1 uncultured Steroidobacteraceae bacterium
CGCGGTGGCGGGTGTCGAGCTCGGTGAGCTCCGATGCCTGGCGCGCCTGCTCGCGGCCCAGGTCGAGCGACGCCGCGATATAGCCGGCCGCCTCCACCAGCAGCGCCCTTTCGGCCTGCGAGAAGGCGTTCCCCGAGCGTCGCGCCCCGAAGCGGACGAATCCGAGCATGCGCCCGTTGGCCTCCAGGGCCACGGAGGCCGCCCCGTCGCCGCCCGCCTCCTCGACCTCGCCGTGCTGGGCAAGGACCTCCCCTTCCTGGTCGACCACGATCGCCCCCGAAAGGCCGAGGACCCTGGAGACGCGTTCGATCGCCGGCTGGACGGCCACCTCGGGCCGCTGGGCAGTCAGCGCGCCCGGGTCCAGGATCCGGGCCAGCCGCCGGTATGCCACCTCGTGGCCAGGGAGCGGCGCATCAACGATTCGTGTCAGCCAGCGGCGCAGCGGCTCGATTGCTGCGATCGTGCCGGCGATGACCAGCGCGGTGAAGATCGGAAGCTCCAGCCCGAGCTCGCGGCTCAGGAGGGCCTGGACGCCGAGCACGAGCCCCGCGTAGGCGGTGACCGCCAGGCCGGCAAGGAACGAGGAGCGGAACGCCCGCCGGGCGGCGTGCGCCGAGAGGAAGACTCCCTGGGCCAGGACCGCGTAGGTCGCCAGCAGCATCGCCACGGTGACGAGCGACACGCCGACCCATTTCGGCCCGCCCTGGGCCGACGGAAGCAGCCGCAGGGTGCCGCCGACGGCGGCGACCACCACGGTCGCCATCGCCGCACCGGTCTGGCCGCGTCGCGCGTGGTCGCCGGCGGCCGCCAGCCATGCTCGCAGGGACCACCAGATGGCCAGTCCGAAGATGAGGACCCGCACCGCGATGAACGCCCACCCAAGTGCCTCGCCGGAGATGCCACCGAGCACCAGGTGGGGTGAGTCGACCGCAATCGGGTGGTCCGGATCCAGAACGGCCTGGCCGGCCGTGAGCGCGCCGACCAGGTAGGCAACCGTCAGCGCCAGCTGCTGGAACAATGAGCGGCGCGCCTCGACGGTGAAGGCGAGCACGATGTGCATGGTGGCCGCCGGCAGCAGGAAGGCGGCCACGTCCTCGAGGGCATTCAGGGGCACCTGAAAGGCCGAATCTCCGGAAAGTGACCGCTCGACGATGATGACGGTCGACCACGCAGCGAGCAGCAGCGTGACCCAGGCGAAGACCAGCGAGGCGCGGCTCGATCGCCCTCGGGTCACGACGGTCACGCCCAGCCACGTGGCCAGGATTGCCGTCACGATATGCGCGCCCAGCTCCAGCCGAGCATCCATCCCGCCGTCCCTCCGCCGGCTGATGTCGAGCCCGCCGACCGTAGCAGCGGCCGCGCGTCGCGGCAAGGGCCGTTTGCCAGCCCGAGTCACAGCGCGACAGCCGAGCTGTCCGATAAGCCGGCGATAACGGCGGCATGAATGCGGGGTCGGCTACCATCGAGCACGTGCCAGCGGTCGTCCCGTCCCCGAACCAGCTCCCGATCTTCGAGGAGCTGACGACGCCGGCGGCACCGCCGCGACGTCGCCATCTCCGCCTGCAGCCGCCGCTGCTGGGTGACCTGACCCCGCGGCAGCGAAAGGCTGTGACCCACGGCGACGGGCCGCTCCTCATCGTGGCCGGGGCGGGAACCGGCAAGACGACGGTGCTCACCCGCCGTATCGCGTGGCTCATCGCCGAGAAGCGGGCCCGACCCTCGGAGATCCTGGCGCTGACCTTCACCGAGAAGGCGGCCGCGGAGATGCAGGAGCGGGTCGATCGGCTCGTCCCGTACGGGTATGCCGACTCGACGATCAGCACCTTCCACGCGTTCGGCGACCGGATCCTTCGCGAGCACGCCTTCGAAGCGGGCCTCTCGGACCGCGCCACCGTTCTGTCCCGCGCGGAGCAGGTGATCTTCCTTCGCGAGCATCTGTTCGAGCTTCCGCTGGACCGATATCGCCCGCTTGGGGACCCGACCCGGTTCCTCGGTGCGCTCGCGACGCTCTTCAGCC
>CAYVLM010000405.1:0-2015 GCA_964452225.1 uncultured Steroidobacteraceae bacterium
GCCAGGCATCGAGCTCGCGGGCGATCTTCCCGAAGATATTCGGCCCGCGCAGGATGGCGGCGGTGCAGACCCCGACCGCCGACGCACCCGCCAGCAGGAGCTCCACCGCGTCCGTGCCGCGCGTCACGCCGCCCACCCCGATCACCGGCAGGTCCACGCTGCGCACGATCTCGCGAACGCACCGCACGGCGAGCGGCTTGATCGCCGGCCCCGAGAGCCAGCCGTACCCGTTCGGCCCTCCGAGCCTGGGCCGACCGCTCTCCAGGTCGAGGGCCAGCACCGGTCCGAACGAGTTGATCGCAACGATCCCGTCGGCCCCGGCCTCGGCCGCCAGGCGCGCGGCGGCTGCCATGTCGTGCCCGTGCGGCGAGAGCTTGACGAGCACCGGCACGTCCAGCGCCCGCTTCGCGGCACGAATCGCCCCGGTCATCGGCGCCGGGTCGGTGCCCACGTAGTGGGTCGACAGCTCGACGGCATCGGCGAAGGGGCGGACCCGCGGCGCGAGGGCGGCGATCTCGTCCGGCGTGTAGCCCAGGCTCACGATGAGGGGCACGCCCGCCCCGCGCGCCATCGGATACTCGCGTTCGATCCACTGCTCGGGGGGAAGCTCCGACCACAGCTCGGTGTTCACCATCCCGTGCGAGACCTCGGCCATGTTCGGCACCGGCGGGTTGGCCGCCTGCACCGAGATCGTCTTGGCCACGAGGCCCCCGGCGCCGCCCTCCACGCAGGCCAGCATCGCCGAGCCGTCTCGTCCGGGAGGGCCAGCGGCAGGTAGGATCGGGTTGCGGAAGCGCAGGCCGCAGACCTCGACCGCCAGGTCGGCCATCATTCGCCCCCGATCGGCGTCGCCAGCAGGTCGGACGGGTTGAACGGGTGCGGACCGATGCCGGCCAGGCGCTCCCAGAGCCGCTCGGCCTCCCGGCGCGCCCGGTCGGCGATCTCCGCCTCGTCCACGAGCACCAGCCGGCGATCGCGGACTACCGGCTCGCCGGCGACGACCACGTCGCGCACTGCGGCCGACCCGAAGCCGAAGATCCAGTGGCCGCCAAGGGACCGCGCGTCGACCGGCGTCGGCGGGAGGTAGTCGAGGACGACGAGGTCGGCCGGAGCGCCCGCCTCCAGCCGGCCCAGTGCCGGCTCGGCGAAGAGGCGCCCGGCCACGCTCGCGCTCCTCGCCAGCGCCGCCATCGGCCAGTCGACCCCGCTCTCCGGCTCGTCCTCGCGGCGGCGGAGGTAGGCGCTGCGGGCCTCCTCGAACAGGTCGCCGCCGATCCCGTCCGTGCCCAGCGCCACCGATTGTCCGAGCCATCCGAGCGGCGCGCGCCCCACCCCGTTGTTCATGTTCGAGCGCGGGTTGTACACCGCCGTCGCCCCGCTCTCCCGCACGAGCTCCACCTCGGCCGGGTCGACATGTACCACGTGCGCCAGCAGCGACCGCCCGTCGAGGGCGCCGTCGCCGGCAAGGCGCTCGACCACGCGGCGCCCGAAGCGGGCCACGGCATCGGCCTCGTCGATGGCGTCCTCGGCGACGTGAATGTGGACACCGGTGCCGGTCATGCGGGCCAGGTCGGCGACCTCGGCCATGGAGTCCGGACCGAGCGTGAAGGAGGCGTGCGCGCCCACCATGGCCCGCGCCAGCGGCAGGTCCCCGCGCGCCACCCTGGAGGTGAAGCGCCGGTTCTCGCCGATCCCGGCCCGCGCCCGGGAGGGACCGTCCCGGTCGGTAACCTCGTAGGCGAGCACCGATCGGATGCCCAGCTCGCCGAGCGCCTGCGCGATCACGTCGAGCGAGCCGTCGATGGCGTTCGGCGAGGCGTGATGGTCGACAAGGGTGGTGGTGCCGGCCAGAAGCGCCTCGCGTCCGGCCACCAGATCGTCCACCGCCCGCGCCACGGCGTCCCACTCGTCGGGGCGAACGCCCCCGGGCCCCGCCGCCGCCGGCGACGGCTTCCACCGCTTCGCGCCGCCCAGGTAGCTCACGAGGTCCCGCGTCAGGCGTTCGAAGTTGCCCC
>CAYVLM010000406.1:0-2013 GCA_964452225.1 uncultured Steroidobacteraceae bacterium
AAGACCGGGCCGTCGCGGCAGATGAAGAAGCGGCCCATCTGGCAGTGTCCGCACAGGCCGATCCCGCACTCCATGTGCCGCTCCAGCGACACGAAGGTCCGCTCGGCCGGGATGCCTGCGTCGCCGAGCGTGCGAACCGTGTTCTGCATCATCCGCTCGGGGCCGCACACGAAGGCCACGGCCGGCCCGCCGTGCCACTCGACCTGGTCGAAGAGCTGGGTCACCACGCCGACCCGGCCCAGCCACTCCGGACCCGCCCGGTCCACGGTGAGCGCGACCTCGACCCTGCGCTCCGGCCAGGCCGCCAGCTCGGCGGTGTAGAGGAGGTCGCGGGGAGTCCTGGCACCGTAGTAGAGCGTCACCGACCCGAAGCGATCACGCGCGGCGACGAGCGAGTCGAGCAGGGGGCGGAGCGGAGCCAGGCCGATGCCGCCGGTCACCACCACCACGTCCTTGCCGAGCGCCCGCTCGACCGGCCACCCGACGCCGAGCGGTCCGCGCAGGCCCACCTCGGTGCCCGGCTCGGCGGTCGTCAGGTGCGCCGTGGCCGGGCCGGCTGCCCGGACGGTCAGCACCACGTGATCGTCCCCGTAGCGAGAGATGGAGATGGGGAACGCCGGGAAGCCGGGCTGCTCGACCATGACGAACTGGCCCGGTGTGCCCGCGGTGATGATCGGGTCGGTCTCGATGACCAGCGAGACGGTGTCCGCGGTCTCCGGCGTGATGCTCCGGATCGTCCCGACGCCGTACGTCGCCGGCCCCGTGCCGGCCGGCAGCTGGGGGCGCTTCCGCAGCCGCTCGGCGGGCGGCGCAATCGCCGCGAGCTCCTCGCGCACGTCGATGCCCACCGGGCACCAGGCGATGCAGCGGCCGCAGCCAACGCATCCGAAGCTGCCGAACTGGTCGATCCAGGTCGCGAACTTGTGGGTGAGCCACTGCCGGTAGCGGTCCTGGCGCCGGGAGCGGAAGCTGCCGCCCGCGACCTTCGCGAACCCGGCGGTGAAGCAGGAGTCCCACGATCGCTCGGCCACGCGGGCCGGGCCGTCGAGGTCGGCGCGCTGGGTCACGCTGGTGCAGAAGCAGGTGGGGCACACGAGGGTGCAGTTCGCGCAGGCCAGGCACCGGTCGCCGACGACCTTCCAGTGAGGGCTGTCGAGCGCGTCGAGGAGGCGGTCGTGCAGCCCCTCCACGGCGATCTGCTCGCCCATCGACGTCCGCGTGTCGGCGATGGCGGCATCGGCCGTCTCCAGCTGGGCGGCGGTCGGCGGCGCGGTCGCCAGGCGCTCGATGAGCTGGGCGCCGCGCCCCGACCCCGGCGCGACGAGGAAGCCGTCGTCGAGCTCGGTGAGGACCAGGTCGGCCCCCTCGGTCACCTCCGGGCCCGTGCCCATGGTGCTGCAGAAGCAGGTGCTGCCGGCGCGGGTGCACTGGACCGCCACGATCAGCGCCGCATCGCGGCGGGCGCCGTAGTCGGCATCGGTGAAGGGGCCCTGGGTGAGCACCCGGTCCTGGACGCGGAGCGCCGCAAGCTCGCAGGCCCGCACGCCGACGAACGCCATCGGTCCGGGAGCGTCCGTGGCCGGCTCCACGCTGAGGTGGACGCCCGCGGTCTCCGAGCGGATCAGGGGCAGCGTCGGGGGGAAGGTGTAGCGCTTCCAGCTCGTCATGCCCACGGTCACGTCGAAGAGCCGGTCCTTGCCGGTCTCCACCAGGCGATAGCTGCCGGGGGCCTGCTCGTCGCGAAGCCCGGCGGGCAGGTCGGCGACGCTCGCGATCTCCTCGTACACCACGGCGCCGTCCTCGACGGTTGGGCCGATCACCCGCCTTCCGTCCTCGCCGAGCATCCGGATCAGGCTGTCGAGCTCCGCGCGGGCCAGAAACCGGGGTGCGCTCTCGTCGGTCACCATGCAACCTGCTCCTGACCTGCGTACAGGTCCAGGAGCTGCGTGCGGGTCGCAACCAGCCGGCGCGAGACGGCGGCCAGCAGGCGCGGGTAGACCGATGCCGCCAGGG
>CAYVLM010000407.1:0-2007 GCA_964452225.1 uncultured Steroidobacteraceae bacterium
GTCGGCGGTGAACACCTCGCCCCACGGGCGCTCGATGACCTCCACCGTGCCGCCGTGGCGGCGCGCCATCTCGGCGATCCGCCCGCCGAAGTAGCCGTTCACGCAGACGAGGACGGGGTCGCCCGGCTCGACGACCGAGGCGACGGCCGCCTCCATCCCGGCCGAGCCGGTGCCCGAGATCGGCAGGGTCAGGCGGTTGGCGGTCTGGAACGCGTAGCGCAGCAGCTCCTGGGTGCGCTCCATCATGGCCAGGAAATCGGGGTCGAGATGACCGAGCAGCGGGGCGCCCATGGCGGCCATCACCCGCGGGTGGACCATGTCCGGCCCGGGGCCGAGCAGCACGCGGGGCTCCATCTCGAGCGGCGGCGTGGTTGGCGGCGCAACCTTCATGGGGCTCTCATCCTCGTGCGCGTTGTTGCTGCTGGGGGGCGACGAACGGAGAGCCACACGGTAGCATCGGTCCCGGCATGGCTGACGAATCGGTTGACCTTCTCGCCTCGCTCGCCCTCTTCGCCGATCTCGACGCCCCGCAGCTCGAGGCGATCGACCATGCCTTCGAGGAGGCGGCGTACGCGCCGGGCCAGCGCATCCTGCGCCAGGGGATCAGCGGCTCCAACTTCTACGTGATCGTCGAGGGAGACGCGACGGTGCGCATCGATGGCGAGGATCGGGCCACGCTGGGCCGTGGGGACTTCTTCGGGGAGATGTCGCTCCTGCTTGGCGAGCCTCCCTCCGCCGACGTGGTCGCCCGAACGCCGCTGCGGTGCCTGGTGCTCGCCGGTCTCGACCTGCGCAGCTTCCTCATGCGCCACCCGCCGGTGATGTACCGCATGCTCAACACCATGGCGATGCGCCTGCGCGCCGCCAACCGCTCCTCCAATGGCGGCTAGGCGGAGCGGGGCTCGCACCGACGGGGTGAAGACGGAGACGAGGCCCAGCCCTCCGGGGGAGTACCCGGTGGTGGTCGTGGGCAGCGGCCCCGGCGCGCTGCAGGTCTGCCACGAGCTGGACCGCATCGGCATTGCCTACGCGGCCATCTCCGCGGACCCGGCCCCGGGCGGGATGTTCCGCAGCCTCCCCCTCTTCCAGCGGCTCCTCTCCATCACCAAGCCGTACGCCGCGGAGGAGCGCCACGCCCGCCCGTTCGAGTGGTACGACTGGAACAGCCTCCTCTCGGACGACCCCGCCCTGTCCGCGCTGATGCCGGAGATCATGGACGGCACCTCCTCCTTCCCGTCGCGTCCCGAGATGGAGCGCAACCTGGCCACCTTCGCCGAGCGGGCCAGGATCCCGCTCCGCTACGGCACACCCTGGGAGTCCACGCGCCGGGCCGATGACGGCCGCTACGTGCTCGTCACCCCGGACGGGGAGTACACCTGCGGCGTCGCCATCTTCGCGGTGGGGATGGCCGAGCCCTGGAAGCCCACCACGCCGGGCATCGATCAGGTCCCGCACTACGTGGAGACGGGGCCGGTCGAGGCCTACGCCGGCAAGCGGATCTTCACCGTTGGCAAGCAGAACTCGGCCTTCGAGATTGCGACCGCGCTCCTGCCCTGGGCCCGCCAGATCGTCATGGGGTCGCCGCGGCCGGCGAAGCTGTCGGTGGTGGCGCACGCCCTGACCGGGGTCCGGGCCCGATACCTCCAGCCCTACGAGGACGCCTTCCTGGCCAACGGCGTCTACCTGCTCGACGTGCGGATCGACGCGATCGAGCGGTCCGGGGACGGGTACCTCGTCCGCATGCGCGACTCCGCCGACGGCCGCGAGCTCAGCTACGGGGCCGATGCGGTCATCGCCACCACCGGGTTCCGGGTCCCGCTGCGCGACCTGCCGGAGCTGGGCCTTGCCACGTTCGCGCAGGGGAAGATGCCGTCGCTGACTCCGTTCTGGGAGAGCGTCTCCCTGCCGGGGATCCACTTCGCCGGCACCATCTCCCAGGCCGCGGCGGGGCTCAAGAAGCACGGCATCCCGGCCAACTCCGGGGCGGTGCACGGCCATCGCTACAAC
>CAYVLM010000408.1:0-2002 GCA_964452225.1 uncultured Steroidobacteraceae bacterium
CGGTACCATGAGCCGCCTGGCATGAACGTCGTCTTCCTGTCACCGCACTTCCCGCCCAACGTGGCGCTCTTCTGTGCCCGGCTGCGGGACCTCGGTGCCACCGTGCTGGGCCTTGCCGACGCTCCATACGAGAGCCTGAGCCCGGAGCTGCGCGGCGTGCTGACCGAGTACTACCGGGTCGGCGACCTGCACGACGTGGACGCTGATATCCGGGCGCTTGGCTACTTCACGCACCGCCACGGGAAGATCGATCGCCTCGACTCGCTCAACGAGTACTGGCTGGAGCTCGAGGCGAGGCTGCGCACGGAGTTCCACATCCCCGGCATCGGCCTGGACGCCATCGATCGGGTGAAGCGCAAGTCCCGGATGAAGCGCGTCTTCGAGCGCGCCGGGATCACGGTCGCCCGCGGCCGGGTGTGCGCGACCGCCGAGGAGGCGCGCCGCTTTGCCGACGAGGTCGGCTTCCCGATCATCGCCAAGCCGGACGTGGGGGTCGGGGCGGCCCGCACCTATCGGCTCGAGAGCCAGGACGACCTGCAGCGCTATCTCGACGACAAGCCACCATCGGTCGACTACATCCTCGAGGAGTGCCTGACGGGCCAGCTCCTCACCTACGACGGCCTCGTGGACCGCGGCGGGCGCGTGGTGTTCGCCGCGTCGCTCGTCTACGGCATCCCGGTCCTCGACGCCGTCGAGGGAGCGGACCTCTACTACTGGATCGAGCGCGAGATCGCTCCGGACCTGGCCGAGGTGGGGGAGCGAACGGTGCGCGCGTTCCGGGTCCGCGAGCGCCCCTTCCACTTCGAGTTCTTCCGCCTCCCCGATGGTCGGCTCGCCGCGCTGGAGGTCAACATGCGCCAGCCGGGAGGGTTGACCGTGGACATGTGGAACTGGGCCAACGACATCGACATCTACCGGGCCTGGGCGGAGGTGATGGTGACCGGCACGACCCGGGTCACGCCCAGCCGGGCGGCGTACACCTTCTGGGCGGGCAGGAAGGCGGGTCGGTCGTATCGGCTCACCCACGACGAGGTAATCAGGCGCCTCGGCCCGCTGCTGGTGCATCACGCGCGGGTGGACGACGTCTTCGCTCCGGCGATCGGCAACTACGGCTATATCCTGCGCGGCCCCGAGCTCGCGCCGCTGGCTGCCGCAGGGCGCGAGATCCTCGCGCAGACCTGATGCGCACCGGGTCTGCGGTGCGGGTGCAGCGTGACCTCCCGCTCCGCTGGTACGCTTAGCAGATGCAAGTATCGAACGGGGTCGCGATCATCGGTCAGGTGACGGGCGACCTGGCTGACTGGTTCGTGGCCCAGACGGCCGCCCGCCTGGAAGCGAGCGGTCGGCCGGTCCGGCGCCACCTGAGCGGCACCCACGGGGACGGTGTCGGGCCGGGTGTTCGGGTCATCCTCAACGCCGTCGACGTCGAGGCGCCCAAGGGCTTTCGGCGTCGCGCACAGGACGTCTTCGTGGTCGGCATCGGCCAGCTGCCCGCCATGCCGGAGAGCATGCTGCAGGTGGCGTACACCCTCCTGGTCCGGTCGCTCTCGAACGTCTTCATCACGCTCGTGCGCGGCCCGGAAGGACCGGAGGCCTACGTGGTCACCATGGAGCAGGGCTTCCACCCCATCCGCCATACCGGTGACGACGACGCCTTCTTCGGGAGCGTGGTCGAGCGGCTCCTGCCGCTCATCGACTCGCACCTGGTGATCAACAACGAGTTTCACGCCGACCTTCCCCGCGAGCTCTGGGGCGGCGACGAGCACACGGAGGCGATCTACCGCACCGGGCTCCGCCTGGCCGAGTTCGACCTGCTGCCGGCACCCTGGCCGATCGACGAGCTGCTGGCCCCCGACGACCTGCGCCACGTGTTGAAGCTGTTCGGAATCGGCGGGCTCTCGTACGGCAACGTCTCGTCGCGCCACGAGGGCAACACGTTCTGGATGAGCGCCTCGGGGATCGACAAGTCCCACCTGCGCGAGGTGGGTCGAGAGATCCTGCT
>CAYVLM010000409.1:0-1995 GCA_964452225.1 uncultured Steroidobacteraceae bacterium
ACAATTCACGAGACCTCGATCGACGAGACGGTGACCTCCAGCGAGTCGACGTTCGACTCGGTGGTGGAACCGAGCGGCATCCAGTTCCCGGATCAGCTGCCGGCGATGGGCGATGTCGTCACCCGCCTCGACCGCGTCGACAGCCGCGCCCAGACCGCCGAGGCCGATGCGAGCGGTGCGCACTCGATTGCCACCGTTGCCGTGGCGCTCGGGGTGCTGGGCGTGCTGGGCCTGGCCGTCGGAAGCGGAGGCCTGCTGATGGCCTGGCGCCTTCGGCGCTCGGTCGCCTCCTGAGCCGTGCGGACGCGTCGGGTGCGCCTCGCGACCCTGGGCGTCAGCGCCGTCTTGGCGCTGCTCGCCCTGGCGTCACCCTCGCCCGCCGCTGCCCACGCGCTGCTCGTCAGCTCCGACCCGGCGGTAGGAGCGTCGCTGGCAAGGGCTCCCACCTCGGTGACCATCACCTTCACCGAGAAGCCCGACCCGAAGCTGTCGACGATCAAGGTCCTCGACTCGAACGGCGACTCCGTGACGAGCGGACCCACCGCCGCGGTCCCCGGCCGGCCAAACGAGCTGACGGTTCCGCTCGCGAGCCTGCCTCCGGGCGTATACACGGTCGCCTGGCGAACCCTCTCGACAGTGGACGGGCACCTGGCCGCCGGATCGTTCGCCTTTGGGGTCGGCGTGGCCCCTCCTCCTCCAACGGGCTCTGCATCCGGCTCGG
Source organism: uncultured Steroidobacteraceae bacterium (assembly GCA_964452225.1). Taxonomy (GTDB): domain Bacteria; phylum Chloroflexota; class Limnocylindria; order QHBO01; family QHBO01; genus CAVXEH01. The sequence continues at coordinate 722 of CAYVLM010000409.1, forward strand.
TCCAGCCATCGAGCGGCAGCTCGACCATCCCACCTCTCGCGGTCGTGGGCCGCTGGCTGCTGTACGTGGGTCTCATGGCGGCGCTCGGGACGAGCTTCATCGGGGCGGTGATCTACCGGCGGCCTCCGCCTCGCACCACGCTGATCGCGACGCTGTCCTGGCTCGCGATCGCCATCGGCACCGTGCTCGTGGTGGGCGTGCAGGTCTCCTACTCCGGCGTTGATCTCGTCACGGCGCTCGGAACGTCCATCGGGACGAGCGCGCTCATTCGGGCGGTTCCGCTTCTCATGGGTCTGCTCACGGTGGCGGTAACGGTGGGACGCCGCGTCGCCTTCGGCCGCCGTGGACAGGTGCTCCAGGGGCTCGCGGCGGCGGGGTGCATGCTGAGCGACGCGCTGACCAGCCACGCTGCAGCCGGCAGCCTCGTGGCACTCCAGGTCGCCATCCAGTGGCTGCACATCGGCGCGGCGGGTGTCTGGCTCGGCGGCCTGCTCGTCCTCCTCGTGACGCTTCCGGGTATCCCGGGCGAGGAGAGCGGACGGGCTGCACGACGATTCGCGGTCAGCGCCACCGCCGGGATCGTCATCGTGGGGGCTACGGGCTTCCTGCGGGCGATCGCCGAGGTGGGGTCCATCGACGCACTGGTTACCACCGGCTTCGGCCTGGTGGTCCTCGCCAAGTCCGGGCTCCTCGTGGCGCTGGCGGGTCTGGGCGCGGTCAACCATTTCCGGCACGTGCCGATGGCCCATCGCTCGGTGCGGGGGCTGCGCGGCTTCGGCACGACCGAGCTGGCGATCGGTGCCGTGGCCCTGGTGCTCTCGTCGACCCTGGTCAACCTCGCGCCGCCGGTGCAGCAGACAGGCTCCTCCGGCGCCACTGCCGTCCAACCGCTCGTCGCGAACGGCAATGACTTTGCCACGACGCTCCGGGCCCGCCTGGAGGTGTCGCCCGGCACCGCCGGCTTCAACACGTTCCAGCTCGCTCTCACCGACTACGACACGGGCCAGCCGCTCACCGACCGGACCGTGGATCTGCGGTTTGCGCTGCCTTCGCGTCCGGATATCGGCACGTCGCAGCTCGATCTTCCGATGACCGCTCCGGGCGTGTACTCGGCGACGGGAGCCAACCTGTCGATCGACGGGAGCTGGCGTGTGACGGCCCAGATCGGAGGCGGCGATCGCGCAGTCGAGGTGGCCCTCAGCGTGTCCACCCGCACCGCCCAGCCGTCGATTGACATCAACAAGGTGCCCGGTCTGCCGACGATCTATACGGTC
>CAYVLM010000410.1:0-1992 GCA_964452225.1 uncultured Steroidobacteraceae bacterium
GGGCGCAGCGACGGCTGGGTGAGCGGGATCTGGCCCTTGATCTTGTCGAGCCAGCTGGTCACCGGGTCCCCGCTGGCGCCGGGCGAGGGCGGCGGCTCGTTGGCGCCGCTGGCGCGCGTGAACTGCGGGTCGATGGTCTGGGTCGCTTCGAACGTCTGCCAGCCGTACCCGGGGAAGTAGATCTGGGCCCAGACGTGCGCGTTCGATTCCTTGTAGACGTACTGGTTCGGCGCCACCAGCTTGCCCGGGGCGAAGCCGGCCGCGACGCGCGCCGGGAGTCCCAGGCTGCGCGCCATCATCGCCATCGCGCTCGCGAAGTACTGGCAGTACCCGCGCTGACCGTTCGTGGCGTCGAACAGGAAGAAGTCGACGAGGTCCCGGTTCGCCGGCGGTGACCCGACGTTGGTGGCGTAGCGCAGCGGCGAGAGTGACGGGCTCGCCAGCCACTGTGCCAGCGCGTTTGCCTCGTCGTACGGGTTCGTCGCGCCGGCCTGGCGCACGATCTGCTCGGCAAGGTTCTTCGTCTGCGTCGTGACCGCGCTGGCATCCATGTACAGCGCCCGGATGCTGGGCGGGTAGACCTGGCCCGCCGAGCGGAGCTGAGCCGCGCTTACACCGCTGGATCCAACGTTGGAGATGACCGCATCGATCGAGTACCCCTGGTTGTTGTCGATCGAGCTCTGCGCCGAGAGCGCCCCGAGCAGCGGATAGCCACCCGGCTGGGTGATCACCGAGGGCGCGGAGATCCGCAGCGGGTAGCCGGGGGTGAAGAGGTTGCGGCCGATCGGCTCCTCGATCTTGACGGTGATCGTCGTCGGCGTGAAGCCCTCGGTGGTGGTGGGCGTCTCCGGGCTGTCAGCCCCGAAGATCACCTGGCTCCTCGGCACGCTGCGCTCGGTTCCGCTGGTCGAGGCCCAGCCGTGCCCGGTGTACTTGTCGTAGGTTACGGTCAGCAGGTAGTACGGGTGATCCTCGCTGACCAGCAGGACGTTCGTGTCGTTGGCAAACCAGCTGCCCGTGACGGTGAACCGCGAGCCGAAGGAGTTGCCAGAGATTCGCGACTCCGGGTTGGTCAGGCCGCCGAAGAGGTTCTCGAACCGATCGCGGACGCTGCTCCAGACCGTGTCCAGGTTCCGCCAGGCATCGCTCAGGGGCTGGGCCGCCGCCACGCTGGCGAGCGACCACGAGAGGACGATGGCGACCCCGATGAAGACCACCCCCGTACGCATGATCGCGGCAGGGACATCTTTGTTCTCGTTCACGCGGCGACGCCGCCAGCCCTCCTCGCGGGTCACGAGCGCGGCGCGCAGCCAGAGCAGCAGGGCCGCCAGGCTGAACAGGACCAGGTAGCCGAACAGGTCGACGAAGGTCGCGCTCATGTCGGCGATCAGCGCGGCACCAACCAGGAGGATGGCATCCAGGGCCCGATGGTGGCGATACAGGGTGTAGGCGGCGATGAACGCAGTCACCCACATGATCACTGCCAGGCCGATGGCGTACGGCGTGAGCTCGTTCGGGTACCCGTAGCTCAGCACCGTCCGGGTGAAGTCCACGGCTTCGACCCGCAGCGACAGCAGGCGGTCGACCTGGGACACGAGCGGGAAGTACTCACCACCCACCGTCCAGAGCACGACCCAGGCTCCGACGATCGCGGAGAGCGGCAGGGTGATCACCACGCTGAGAGGCGTCAGGGCAAGCAGGGCGCCAAGAAGGGAGGCGAAGAACGCCACGGGGATCAGGAAGCCCGCCTTCTCCAGCCAGTCGGCGGCCTGCACCGCCCAGCTCAGGCTGAAGAGCATGACCACCAGGAGCAGGTAGGACAGCCACCCCTCCCGGGGTCGGACGTAGGGACGCAGCCACTCAGGCACGGGTCCGCACCTTCCCGGCAAGCGCCTGGGTCAAATCATCGCCGTTGTGAAGCACGTACGTTTCGACGTCGTACTCCGCCAGCGCATGTCGGCACGCCACGAACTCGGCGCGCCGCTCGTCGTG
>CAYVLM010000411.1:0-1989 GCA_964452225.1 uncultured Steroidobacteraceae bacterium
TCTGGGGCGCGGTGAACCTCCCCAGCAGCGGGCTCACGCTGGTCGGGATCAGCCTGGGGGTGGCGGCAGTGCTGACGTTCGGCGTCGCCTACTGGATGCCGTCGGTCACCCATACCGGCGCGATGGTGCGTGCCTGGCTGGCGGCGTACCGCCGGACCCTCCAGGCCACCCTGCGCCAGGCTCAGAGCATGTCGGAGGTGGTCGACAAGCGCGTCCTGCCGTGGATCGAGACGCCGGACCAGGCGGTGGTCTGGGGCGTCGCGCTCGGCCTGCACAGGGAGGTCGAGGAAGTGCTGCACCGTAGCGTGGAGGCAGAGCGCCACGGCACCGCGACCGGCATCTGGTATCCCGCCTGGTATGCCGGCGGCGCCGGGAGTGGAGGCCCGGGGGGCGGTGGTGGCGGCCTCTTCTCCGGGTCCGCGGTTCCGTCGTTCGGTGGCATGTTCGCCGCCATCGGCACCATCGGGAACTCGCCCTCCGGCTCAGGGAGCGGCGGATTCGGCGGAGGAGGCTCGGGGGGCGGAGGCGGCGCCGGCGGCGGCTTCTGAGTCGCCTGAGTCAGGAACGCTCCGGCAGGCGCTTTGGGTGCCGCCATCCAAGCAGCGCCCACCGCGGGCCAGCGCCGTCGGTCACCCATGGCCCGGTCCGGATCGGGTGATCGCCATGGTCCAGCCGGCGGGAGACGACGAAGCGGCAACACGCGCTACCCTGTGCGCTAACTCGCCCACCCGAACCACGGAGCGAACCCTTGTCCTCGTCACGCCGACCCCGTTCCCGCCAGGAAATCTCCACCCGCCGCGACCGCCGGGAGGCCCGGCGCCGCGCTGCGCGCGTGTCCGCGCGGAGCCGAGCCGGCGGGCTGCCGCTCGCCTGGCTGACCGGCGGTGTGGTGGTCGCGGTCGCCGCGGTGATCGTCGTTCTCGTCCTCGTGAACCAGTCACCGGGCCCCACCGCGAACGTCACCGCGCCCACGTTCCTCACGCCGACCGGCGATGCCAGCGGCCGCACCATAGGGCCTGCGTCGGCATCGGTCACCCTCGACCTCTGGGCGGACTTCCAGTGCCCCATCTGCAAGGAATTCACGGATACCGTCGAGCCCACCCTGGTGAGCAACTACGTCTCAACCGGGAAGGTGCGGCTGGTCTTCCACGACTTCGCCTTCATTGGCCCTGAGTCAACCCAGGCGGCCGTGGGAGGGCTGTGCGCCGCCGCCCAGGCGAAGTTCTGGCCGTACCACGACTACGTCTATGCCAACCAGGGCACCGAGAACTCGGGCGCCCTGAATGACAGCCGGCTGGAGGCGATCGCCCACGCAGCGGGCCTCGACGAGGGCACCTTCACGTCCTGCCTGAGTAGCAGCGCCAAGCAGCAGTCGGTGCAGGCCGAAGCGCAGCAGGCCCAGTCCATGGGCATCACGGGCACCCCAACCCTCTATGTGAACGGCGTGCAGGTGTCCAACCCGCTCGACTACGTCACCGTGACGGTGGCGATCGAGAGCGCCCTCCGGTCGGCCTCCGCCGCGCCCTCGGCCTCGGCATCACCGGGCTCGTGACGCCTCTGCCGCAGCGAGGTCCAGTCCGGGAGCGCCGCGGCGGACCGGAGCCGCCACGGGCGACGGCAGCGCGACGGCTGGCAGCAGCCATGGCCGGTCTGGCGCTCATCGGCCTTGGGATCTCGATCTATCTCACCGTGCTGAAGCTCGCCGGCGAGGTACCGCTCTGCGTGGTCGGCGGCGGGTGCGAATCGGTGCAGACGAGCCGCTACAGCATGCTGCTGGGGATTCCTGTCGCCGCCTACGGGGCGGCATGGTCGGCCGTGGCGCTCGCAGCGGCGATTGCGTGGTTTCGGAGCGGCGACCGTCGCGCGCTTCTGCTGCTCTATCTGGGTGGCCTGGCGGGCACCCTCTTCGAGGGGTACCTCGTCTACCTGGAGCTGTTCGTCATCCACGCCGTGTGCAGCTGGTGCGCCACGTACGGGGTCACGGTCGTG
>CAYVLM010000412.1:0-1989 GCA_964452225.1 uncultured Steroidobacteraceae bacterium
CTCCGACGTCGTCTCCGTCCTCCAGCGCCACGGCATCACGCCGGACGACGTGGTTCTTGAGCTGACCGAGCGCGAGACGGTCGGCGATATCGCCCGTCTGCGGGACAACCTGCGTGCCTGCCGGGAGGCCGGCATGCGGATCGCGGCCGACGACGTCGGCGCGGGCAACGCGGGCCTGCGGCTCCTGAGCGAGATCGCCTTCGACGTGGTCAAGATCGACCTGTCCCTGGTGCAGGGCGGGGTCCTGCGGGACTCGGCCTCGGCGGTGCTGCGTGGCATCCAGGAGCTCGCCGACCGCGCCCACGCGTCGGTCGTCGCGGAAGGCATCGAAACCGTCGAGCAGCTCGAGGTCGTCCGCTCGCTCGGCATCGGGCTGGGCCAGGGATACCTGCTCGCCACCCCGTCCCCGGAGGTAAGCAGCGGTCCTGCCGACCTCGAGGAGCTGATCGCGAGCCATCGCGCGCGGCAGGACGCCATCCGGGACCTGGAGAACCAGGCCGCGGCCGCCTAGTCGACGGTGCGCACGACCCCCACGCCGGGCGCGGGGGTCGTGCAGCGAACGGGTCGCCGGACGGCGATCAGTGGCCCGCCGGGAAGGGGATCAGCGGGCATTCGAACTCCTTGACAGGGGTCGAGGCAATGGTGAGATCGCCCGCGGCAGCCGCCGCGAGGACGCCGGCGCCATCGGTGATCGTGTAGGGCTGGACGCCCTGGGTCCACGTCACGGGGTAGACGACCCAGCGGCCGCCCTTGAAGCCCGGCTCGCCCGGGGCCGCGAGCGCGACGTTGGCCTGGGTGCTGAAGGCGTAGATCGGCTCAAAGCTGTCGAGCGGAGCCCCCGTATTGGTGAAGTCGGTCGGGGTGCCGATGGTGCGGTACATCCCGCCGCCCGCATAGATCACGCCGGCCGGCGGGCCCAGCGGTCCGTGTCCTGCGAAGACGGCAGTTGCTGTGGCGGCGACCAGCAGGCTGGCTGCGCCGAGGCTGAGAACGAGGCGTCGCATCGGGTGGTTCCTTTCGAGTGGGCCGCTCGGCTGGCCCGCGCCGGCCCCGCGCTGCTCTCCGTCGCCGGGCCGTGACCGATCGTCGCTCCCTCCCGTGTCGTCCGGTCAACGGGGCTGCGACGCAATGACATCGCGTGGATGACGCATCGGTGAACCGGCGCGCGACCCCTCGCGCGGGGTTCGCCTGCGTGGGTCAGACGGCGGCCAGGGCGTGGGCCGGCTCGTGGGACTCGACGCCGGCCCGCACGGGGCGCACCACGAGCACCGAGGCATCGGTGTGCAGAAGGACCTTGCGGGCCACGCTGCCAAGAAGGAGCCGCGCCAGCATGCTCAGGCCGCGCGTCCCCACCACGACCAGGTCGGCTCCGTGCTCGGCGGCCGCCTTCACCAGCTGGTCGGAGGGATCCCCGGCTCGAATCTCGCCCTCGGCGATCATCCCCGCTCTCCGCAGCGTCGCCAGCGCCTGGGCGACGGCCTCGTGCAGGTGCTCGTCGCGATCTTCGCCCACGCCGGCCCCGACCTCCACCACCGTCGGGGCGAAGGTGGCGCCGATGGCGAGCGGCCAGGTGGGAAGCGGCTCCATGACGGCGACCACCGTGGCGGGCACAGCGCGAAGCAGCTGCCAGGCCGCGAGGGTGGCCACCGCTCGATGGGCGCTGTCCGAGCCGTCCACGCCGAGCATGAGCCGGTGCACGGTCGGCCGGCGTGCCACGAGCACGGGGCATGGAGCATGATCGACGACCTCGGCGGCCACCGACCCCACCAGGAGCGACTCCAACGGACCGTGGCCCCGGCTGCCCACGACGATCAGATCCGCCTGCCAGCGCGCGGCCTCCTCGACGATGGCGCTCGCCGGCCTCCCGCGCAGAACCCGCGTCTCGCAGCTGCGCTCCGGCGCGCGGAGCAGTGCGGCGACGTTCCGCAGCGCCTGGTCGGCCTCCGTCACCAGGCGGCGCTCGGTGGCTTTCGCCTTCGACGGTGCAGC
>CAYVLM010000413.1:0-1977 GCA_964452225.1 uncultured Steroidobacteraceae bacterium
GTGGACTTCCCGGTTCCGGTCGCCCCGCCGAACGTGCAGGAGACGCTGACCTGTGCCGTCCCGGCGCCGGTGTTGGGGGTGACGGTCCACGTCCAGTTCACCGCGCCGTCCAAGGACGCGGTTCGGGCCTCCAGCAGGGCCGCCACGGTCGACACGCGACCGGACGGGAGCGTCACCGTGATCGTGCACACCGCGCCCGCCGTCGTTGCCGCGGAGACGCTTGCCGTGGTGCCGGCCTCGACCGGGTCCGTGACGCTCGTGATGCGGAGGCCGAGCGCAGCGGACGGCACAGGCGTCTTCGTTGCGGTTGCCGTCGGGGCGGCGGTTGCCTTTGGCGTCGCGGTTGCTGCGGGCGTCTTTGTTGGTGCGGTCGTCGGTGCGGTCGACGCGGTCGCTGAGAGCGGGATGCCGTGGAAGGCGTGGACCCAGTGATCGCCGATCTCCGCCTGGGCCTTGGCGAGCGTGATCTGCCCGGCGCAGACCTCCCGCTTGAGGGAGGTCTCGAAGGTGTCCTTGACGCGTGCGCCCGTGTCACGCCCGTCCGCCAGGGAGGCGCTGTACGGCTCGGGCCAGAGGTTCGCCGGATCCCGCGGAGCACCACCGAGCTCGAGCGAGATGAGATGGTCCTCCTCGTAGTCGGACGTGCTGGTGTCCGTGTACCCGTACTGGCCGATCTGCTGGATCTTCAGGGCGGTGGTGTAGCTGGAGCTCGGCCGGATCGTGGCGGTCCAGCCCGACACGCAGATCGTGGTGCCGATGGTCGCCTGGGTCACGGCGGGGTTGAGCGCGCCTGGGGTGAGGGCGGGATTCGGCTCGCCGGGCAGCCAGCCGGCGGCGGTGTCATTCGGGTTCGTTGTGGCCGCCGGCGTTGGCAGCGGACCGGATGAGGAAGCGGTCTCTCCGTCGTCGACGTCAAGCGGTGCAGATGTCGGAGAACCGGCCGGCGAAGGGGTGGCCCCCACCGTGGGGGTCGGGTTCGGGGTCGATGCCGATGACGAGGGCACCAGGGTCACGGCGCTGGGGCTGGCGATGGGGCTCGAGCGGGCGATGGCGTTCGTGCCGGATCCCGGCGTCGCGGTGGACCCCGGCGTTGGCGATGCCGCCACGACCGCAGCCACCAGCACGACCACCGTGGCGGCCGCGATGACGGCGCGAACCCTCGGGGTCAGCCGACGCCCCGCGAACCACCCGAGCGCTGCATACACCAGGTCGAACCAGAGCCCGACGGCGAGATATGCAGGGACGGCCAGGAGGAGCAGCGCGGCGAGGAGGACAAGGCGCCCGGCGAGTCCGCTGCCTGCCAGTCCGCGGTCGGCGAATGCGCCGCGACTCCAGGCGATGGCGCGCTGTCCAAGCGGCATGCTCCGCTCCCCTCACATCAGTTCCGCTCGAGTCCTGCCCGAGTCCCGCCCGCTTGGCGGACGACCGGAATGCTCGCGCGATGGAGCGTGGAGCGAGTGGAGAGGACGCGCAACGGGAGATGTGCCTGATCGAGGTAGTCCGAATCTCCCAGGCCCCTGCCAGTGAATCGCGGCGGGCCGTTCGGCCCTTGGCGGCAGGGCGCGCGCGAGACACGCTCCGGGGCACCATGGTGCAGGCCGCCCTTCCCGCACCGGCCATCCCGGGGCGAGCCCAGTGGCAGGGAGCCGCGGCCCCCGCTCAGCTGTCGCGGTTCGTGGCATCGCGCCTGGCGGTTGCCATCTGGGCTGCAGTCGGCGCCGCCCTTGGTGTGTGGGCTTCGTGGGAGGCGTGGCGTTCCACCTCAACTCCGCCTTCTGGACCATGGTCGCCATCTTCGCGGGCATGCCGCTCGTCAGCGCCATTTCGCAGCTGGTGAGGTTCCGCTACCCGATCCGGGGCGGCGCGTCAGTGAGCGCCGAGCTGGCGCGGTCGACCTTCGCGGCGATCGAGCGCTGGGGCGTGGGCGACCTCATCGAGGTCCGCTATGACCCCGCGCACCCCGAGCGCCACCTCGTG
>CAYVLM010000414.1:0-1975 GCA_964452225.1 uncultured Steroidobacteraceae bacterium
GAGAGGGTTGGTGTCCTGATACTCGTCAACGCTGAACCATGCGTACCGGAGCCTGACGAGATCAGCCGCCTCAGCATCGCTTTCGTACAGGCGGATGGCCTCTTCGAGGAGGTCCTCGTAGTCGAACACCCCTGCCCGGCGCTTGGCCGCTTCGTAGTCGGTGTAGAGCCGACCCATCAGGTCCAGCGGGATCCTGGGAGCCCGCCCTTTGGAGCTCGCGGCCTCCTTATATCGACCCGGTCCAATGCGACGGTTCTTGGCCCATTCGATCTCGTCGACTAGGTCCTTCGCCGACGCATATCGGTAGCCACCAGGAAGCTGACGAACAAGCGGGACAAGAATCGGCAGCTTGGATGGCCGCAGGGAGGGGAGTGGCCTTCCGTGGCGGAGCGGCCAGAAGTGTTCCAGCTGCCGTTTCGCCGCGGCGTGGAGGGTCGAAGCCGTCGCCCGGTGCATGCCAAGTCGTCGGAGGCGCTCGGTCATCTCATGGGCCGCCTTGTTGGTGAACGACACCACCAACGTCTGCCGCTCATCGATCGCACCGACAGCCACGGCGTAGGCGACCCGGTGGCTGATGACTCGAGTCTTGCCGGTGCCGGCGCCCGCCAGGATGACCACGGGTCCGCTCACTGCTGTGACGGCTTGGCGCTGCTCCTGGTTGAGATCCGCAAGGATCGAGTCAACGTCGACGGCACCCGATCGCGTCAATCTGAATGCGGAGCGATTCTCACCACCGCGCTCTCCTCCCTCTGCGGCTGATGGTAGGCGAGGGACCACCCTGCTAGTGCTCGTAATCGGCAGGAGGTTCCGGACACGCGGTGAGCGCATTGGTCGATCCTCAAGTCGCCTCAGACTGAGCAGCGCCTGCATCTGGTCTCGGTCGCGCCGTCCCTGAAGCCATTCCGCGAGGATCCCGCCGGACGCCTCCTCAAGCCCCAGTACATGCCGGCGAGGCCGCGGGCGATAGCGGTGGTCGTATCGGTGTTGTTTCCGTACTTTGCCGCCGCCGTCACCAACTTACGATAGGCGGGCATCATCGCCAGGTGACGCGGAGTAGGGAGGGATACTCGCCGTGAGCGGAGGCTGCGCGTCCTGCGGCAATCCGATCGGATGGTTCGGCCGGATGCGAGGCGACGCGCTCTGCGGGGCGTGTGCGGCCGGCCAAATGAGCGGTGCCCGTGCGATGCTCACGGCCGCCGCGGAACCGGTGTGGGGTGCATATGCCCCGATCCCGCCGGTCTCGGACCGCGAGCTACGACGCTTTCTGCAGAAGGTCGCAAGAGCAACGCCGGCGGCCGCGGCCGCCGTCGGTCCTGGCGAGCAGCGGGCGGTGATTCGGGGCGTCTGGCCGGACCTCATGGAATGCGCTGCCCACATGACCGACAGTGCTTCTCCCGAATGCGAGGCATTCACACACGCGGCGGACGGTATTTATACCGCCGGCCTTCTGCTACCGCAGCTGCTCCCCGAGCAGCGGGGGACCTACCTGACCTTCTGGCGCTTGTGGTGGACGGCCGCGCGAATGGCGGGGGGCGTCATGGCCGAGGACATCGCGGACGAGGTGCTCCCCGAGGACGAGGCACGCCTGGGCCTTGCGGCGCTCAGGGAACTGGGATACGCGGAGTACTTCGAATCCGGGGCCCCAGGCACCGCTCAGATGCGTCCCGGCTACATGCCCTTTATCGACTGCCCGGGTTGCCAGCTGTGGCGAGCGACGGAGCTGTTCGGCCTGGAGCTGGAGCCGTGACACCCGTCTCGCATATTGGACGCTGACCGCGGTGGTCTGATGGCCGACCTCGATTGGGACGCACCAGCCCGTCGGCCTCCCCAAGTGGACGCGAACCCTGAGCGTCGGGCCCAGGCCGCAGGCCGCCGGCGGGAGCAGCTGGAATCAGATAGGGTCATGACAGCGACGATTCTCGTGCGCTGAGCCAGTCGAGCCCGCTCATCAGGCGCTCAGCGCGGGGGCATCGGT
>CAYVLM010000415.1:0-1414 GCA_964452225.1 uncultured Steroidobacteraceae bacterium
ACCTGCTGCGCTACCAGGTGGCCGAGATCACTGCCGCCCGGCTGCAGCCGGATGAGGAGGTCGCGCTGGTGGCCAGGCTCAAGGCGGTGCAGAACCTGGAGGCGGTCATTCGGGCCGCGGGTGACGCGGTCCGGATCCTGCAGCGTGACGGCGGTGCCCTGGACGATCTCCGGGCGGCACTTGGCCAGCTGGAGGCCGCGGCCGGCCACGACCAGCGCTTCGAGGCGCTGGCCGAGCGGGGCCGGAGCGTGGTGGCCGATGCAACCGAGCTCGGACGCGACATCGTCTCGCTCGGGGAGCAGCTCAACGTTGATCCGGCCACGCGGACCTCCATGGAGGAGCGGCTTGGCCTGATCTACGACCTGAAGCGCAAGTACGGCGAGTCGATCGACGCGATCAAGGCGTTCGGCGAGACGGCCGCGGCCGAGCTCGAGCGGCTCGAGAACCAGGACGCGCTGCGGGACCAGCTCCGCCGGGACGAGGAGCGGGCGCGCGCCGCGCTGAACGCGGCGGCGTCGGCGCTCCACGCGGCGCGCGGCGCGGCGGCCACCGCCCTCGCCCAGCGGGTCAACGCGGAGCTTCCGCCGCTCGGGCTTCCCGGGGATGCGTTCAGCATCGAGGTGACGCCCACCGAGGTGGGCCCCAACGGGGGCGACTACGTGGAGTTCCGCTTCGCGCCAAACCCGGGCGAGCCGCCCCGGCCCATGGCCCGGATCGCGTCCGGCGGCGAGGCGAGCCGGCTCTCGCTGGCGCTCAAGGTGGTGCTCGCCACGGCCGACGAGACCCCCGTCCTGATCTTCGACGAGGTCGATGCCGGGATTGGCGGCCGGAACGCCGGGGCGCTCGGCGAGCGGCTGCGGGCGCTTGCCGAGTACCACCAGGTGATCTGTGTCACGCACCTGCCCCAGGTGGCGGCCCACGCCGGCCTGCACGTGCACGTCGGGAAGCGCGTGGAGGAGGGACGCACGTTCACCGAGGCGCGGGTGCTCGACCCCGCGGGGCGGGCGGACGAGCTCGCGGCCATGCTGGCGGGCGAGGGGGGCCCGGACGAGGCGCGCGCCACGGCAGAGGCGCTCCTGCGGGCCGCGGGAGGTTGACGTCACGATGGACCCCGACGAGCTGGGTGCGACCGTCGAGGCGTTCCTCCTGGAGCTCCGCGTGGAGCGTGGCCTCTCGCCGCTCACCCTTGCCGCCTACTGCCGCGACCTCCTCCAGTTCGGCGTCTTCGCCGGCTCGACCGGTGCTCCCGACTGGCGGACCAGCGCCGACGCGGCGCGCGGGTTCCTCGCGGATCTGCGGCGAACCGGGCGGCGCGGGAGCACCCTGGCGCGCAAGTCGGCGGCGCTGCGCAGCTTCTATGCCTTCGCCCTGCGGGAGGGGGTGGTCTCCCGTGACGTGGCGACGCTCCTCGAGG
>CAYVLM010000415.1:1424-1959 GCA_964452225.1 uncultured Steroidobacteraceae bacterium
GCGCCTCGCCCGGGGAGCTACCTCCCGGACGTCCTCACGCCCGACGAGGTGGCGGCGATCCTCGAGGCGCCACCTGCGGATGACCCGGTCGGCGTTCGCGACGCGGCGATCCTCGAGCTCCTCTACGCGTGCGGCCTGCGGGTGAGCGAGCTGGTCGGGCTGGACCTGGAGCGGGTCGACCTGCCGGGCCTGCAGGTTCGGGTCATTGGCAAGGGCGACCGCGAGCGGCGGGTGCCGATGGGTGAGCCGGCGCGCGACCGCCTGGCCCGCTACATCGATGGTCCGCGCCAGGCGTGGACCGCGGCCACCCCGAGCCCGGCGGTCTTCGTCAGCCAGCGGGGCCGACGCCTTGGACGCGAGGCGGTCTGGCGCCTCGTCCGTCGCTGGAGCGGGGCGGCGGGGCTGGCGACGCGGGTCTCACCCCACACCTTCCGGCACAGCTTCGCGACGCACCTGCTGGAGGGAGGAGCCGACCTGCGCGTGGTCCAGGCCCTGCTCGGCCATGCTAGCATCAGCACCACCCAGCTCTACACGC
>CAYVLM010000416.1:0-1944 GCA_964452225.1 uncultured Steroidobacteraceae bacterium
CCTCGAGGGCGAGGCCACCGCCATGTACCTCGCGGACCTGCTGTCGACCGACGTTGCCCTGGTCAGCCGGATCGCCCGTGGCCTGCCTGTCGGCGGCGACCTCGAGTATGCCGATGACGTGACCCTCATCCGCTCTCTCCAGGGTCGGCGGCAGGTCGAGCGCACCTGACCCCTGGTCGGGCGGCCCCTCCCGGGCAGGCCACCCGGCCCTTGACCGTCGCACGCCATCGGCCATGCTCGGCGGCGCACGTGCTCGACGCGGAGATCCATGGACCCCGACCAGCCTTCAACCCCGGAGCCGCCTCAGCCTGAGCCACCACGGCCGGAGCCCGCCGAGCCGCGGAGCTCCCGCCGGGGAGACCTGCCCTTGACGGCGGCGATCGTGCTGGCCGTGGCCCTCGCCTTCGCCCTCGGCTTCGTCGTGGGAGACCGCACGCACCCGGGCGGCGAGCCGCTGGCCGCGGCGAGCATCGCCCCCTCCGCGGCAGCTGACTCGAGCGGGGCTGCCATGGCGACGGCAACGGTCTCGCCGAGCCTCCCGCCGCTGGTGGCCGCCGACGACCCGACTGCCGGCCTGCCGGCGGACGGCAGCACCCTGGGTGCCGCGGACGCGCCCGTGACCATCGAGGTCTGGTCCGACTTCCAGTGCCCGTACTGCGGCCACTACGCCCGGGACCTGGAGCCCTGGCTCATCGAGACCTACGTGGTGCCGGGGACGGTTCGCCTTGCGCATCGGGACCTGGCGTTCATCGGTCCGGAGTCGCTCGATGCCGCGGTGCTCGCGCGCTTCGCCGCCGGCGAGGGCAGGTTCTGGCCCGTGTACGAGCTGCTCTTCGCGAACCAGAGCGGCGAGAACAAGGGCGCCTTCTCGCGTGACCGGCTCCTGGAGATCGCGGTGATGGCCGGCCTCGACCGGAGCGCCGCCGCGGCGGCCTTCGACGATGCGTCCCTGCGCGCGGCCGTGGTTGACGAGGCGCAGTCGGCCATCGACGCGGGCATCAACTCAACTCCGACCATCGTGATCAACGGACAGAAGTTCGGCGCGGGGGTTCCGAGCCAGGCGAGCCTGTCGGCCGCCATCGAGGCTCTGGCAGGCGGAGGCTGAGTCCGCGCGCCGGATGCCGGGACGGGCGCGGAGCCGACGGGCCTCGCGCGCTTGACAGCCCTGTGCTCCGCCGATAGACTCCAATTTCGCGCCGGCAGCGTGCCGGCAGGTGGTGCAAGAACGGCGGTTCACCAGGATCGTGCCGCTTGTCCACCGAGGTTCACCGAGCATCGGAGGCCTCAATCGAACGAAACCGTCTCCACGGAGGCGTGACCTTAACAGCTGAAGAGTGACAGGAACCCACACGAGTCAGCGGGACCAAGTCAGCACAGCGTACGGTTGTTGAGCCCACGGGCGAAACCACTGTTTTCTTTTTGTTCGGAGAGTTTGATCCTGGCTCAGGACAAACGCTGGCGGGGTGCGTGAGACATGCAAGTCGTACGAGGGTGCCCGGGCTTGCCCGAGCAACCGAGTGGCGGACGGCTGAGTAACGCGTAGGTGACCTGCCCGGAAGTGGGGAATAACTGCCCGAAAGGGTGGCTAATACCGCATGCGGTCGGCGATTCGGTTCGTCGTCCAAAGCCGCAAGGCGCTTCCGGAGGGGCCTGCGTCCGATTAGCTAGTTGGTGGGGTAACGGCTCACCAAGGCGACAATCGGTAGCTGGTCTGAGAGGATGATCAGCCAGACTGGGACTGAGAACGGCCCAGACTCCTACGGGAGGCAGCAGTCGGGAATTTTGCCCAATGGACGAAAGTCTGAGGCAGCAACTCCGCGTGAGGGATGACGGCCTTCGGGTTGTAAACCTCTTTTCTCAGGGAAGATTCAAGACGGTACCTGAGGAATAAGCCACGGCTAACTACGTGCCAGCAGCCGCGGTAATACGTAGGTGGCGAGCGTT
>CAYVLM010000417.1:0-1942 GCA_964452225.1 uncultured Steroidobacteraceae bacterium
TCGCAACGTCGGCGAGGACCGGGTCCCCGAGCTCGTGGCCGGGCTGGTCGCGGACGGCGCGCACGTCTACGGCGTCGAGCTGGTCCAGCCCAGCCTCGAGGACCGCTTCCGCCAGCTGCTCGGGAGCCCGGAATGACGATGGCGCGCGAAATCCTGGCCGTGGCCGCGACGACCCTGCGCGAGGGCGCTCGCCGTCGCCTGCTTCCCGCCCTGGCGATCCTCTCGCTCGTCGCCGTGCTGCTCACCGTCTGGGGCTACGTCCAGCTGCCGCGCCTGGCGGCGGGGAGCGCCCGACCGCTGACCACGACCCAGCTCCAGACCCTCGCCTCCCAGCTGCTGATCCTGGTCATGTTCATGTTCAGCTTCGTGCTGGCCCTGGCCGCCGTCTTCGCCGCCGCGCCCTCGGTCGCCGGCGAGATCGAGAACGGCGAGGCGCTGGCCGTGGTCGCCCGGCCGATCCGGCGGCGATCCATCCTCCTGGGGAAGTGGGCCGCCCTCGCCGTCGTGGTCACCTGCTACGCGGTGGTCGCCACCGCCTGCGAGTTCTTCGCGGTGTCCGCGGCGACCGGGTACGTTCCGCCCCACCCCGTGCAGGCGGCCGGCTACCTCGCCGCGGTGGGAATCGTGACCCTGACCCTGACGATCGCGCTCAGCACACGCCTGCCACCGGTCACCACCGGCATCATTGCCATGCTGCTCTTCGGGCTGGCCTGGCTGGCCGGCGTCGTCGGTGGCATCGGCACTGCCTTCAACGACCCGCTCACCGCCGCGGTGGGCAGCGTCTTCCGCGTCCTCCTGCCCACCGACGGCCTCTGGCGCGGCGCCATCTACAGCCTGGAGCCGGTGTCGGTCCTCGTCGGCGGCGCGGCGGCGGGGCCGCAGCTTGCCGCGTTCCCGTTCTTCGCCTCCACGCCCCCGGGCCTGGGGTACCTTGCCTGGTGCGCGGCCTGGGTGGTCGGCGCGCTCGCCCTGGCGGTGGTGAGCTTCGACCGCCGCGACCTGTAGCCCGGTGCGCGAGGAGGTGAGCCGATGACGAGACCGATCAAGGTCGGGATCCAGCTTCCCGAGGTCGAGCGGGTCGTCGGGTGGCGCGAGCTGGCCGAGATGGCGCGCGCGGCGGAGACGATCGGGCTCGACTCGCTGTGGGTCGGCGACCACCTCTTCTACCGCTACCCGGACGGCGAGACGCGCGGGCCGTGGGAGGCCTGGTCGGTCCTCTCGGCCCTGGCGACGGTGACCGAGCGGGTCACCATCGGTCCGCTTGTCGCCTGCGTGAGCTTCCACAACCCCGCAGTGCTGGCCAAGATGGCAGCCGACGTCGACGCCATCTCCGGGGGTCGCCTGGTGCTGGGACTGGGAGCCGGCTGGAACGAGGCGGAGTACCGCGCCTTCGGGATGCCCTACGACCACCGGGTGAGCCGGTTCGCGGACGCGTTCGCCATCATCTCGGGGCTGCTCCGCGACGGCCGCGTCGACTACCACGGGCGATACCACTCGGCGCCGGACTGCGAGCTGCATCCTCCCCCGGCCCGCCCCGGGGGACCGCCGCTGCTGGTCGGCTCGAGCGGCGCGCGCATGCTGGCCGTCACCGTGCCGGTGGTGCAGGCCTGGAACGCCTGGTACACGACCGTCGGCAACTCCGTGGAGGGATACCTGCCGATCCGCGAGCGGGTCGACGCCGCCTGCCGGGCTGTGGGCCGCGACCCGGCCACGCTGGAGCGGACGCTGGCCCTCCTGGTGGGCATGCCGGGGGCCGCGGGGCGCCCCAGCGGTGACCCCGACGAGCGGCAGCCCGCGGCGCTGGACGGTGACCCGGGGCGCCTGGCGGAGCGGGCCCGGGTGGCCCACGTCCCGGCCGGGCCCCGCCCGCGGGTGCTGGTGGTGGACGACTCGCGCGGGGCCCGCCAGGTGGTGGGCGGGGCGCTGGGGCTGGCCGGGTTCG
>CAYVLM010000418.1:0-1920 GCA_964452225.1 uncultured Steroidobacteraceae bacterium
CCAGGCGACGGCCGATCTCGACCGCGATGGACGGGTACTGGAGGACGAAGAACTTCTCGAGGTACCGGGCGGAATGGCGGCCGCTCTTCAGCAGGAAGTGCCCCTCGCGCAGGGCTCCGGAGCGGGCGAAGAGCGCCTCGATGCTGGCCCCGGCCAGCCAGGCCAGGTCACGTGGCGGCGTCGCCATCGGTCCGCCGGAGCGGGTCACCCGTCTACTCGTAGACCGCGCTGAAATCGACGTGGGGAAAGCGCTCGCCGAGCGCATCGGTCACCCAGCCGAGGATGTCGGCCGCGTCATAGAACTCGGCGATGCTGCGAACGTCCGTGACGGTGAGCCCGGAGCGATGGGACTCGAGCGCATGGGCCGAGCCGCTCGGCATGTCGGAGAGATCCAGGCTGGTCTCGAAGCGGCCGTCCGCCCGGAGCACGAGCGTGTCGTCGCCATCGTCGACCAGGACCAGGTCACCGGTCCGTGACAGGACCTCCTCCGCGTTGGCGACGAACTCGCGAAGGGTCTGCGTCTGCTGAGTGCCGAGCTGGCCGCGGTACGCGTCGGCGAGCTGCCACAGCCGCTGGGCGGCGATCATCTCCTGCTGCTGAGGCGGCAGCGTCTGCTGCCAGTCCGGCTCGGGCTCGTCGTCGGCAGCCTCGACGGTCTCATCATCTGCGAGGCGGTCCGCCGGCAGCAGGTGGGTGGTCGGATCGCCGGCCGCCTCCATGAGCCAGCTGAAGACATCGGCCGGGTTGTAGAGCTCGACGATCTCGCCAACCGCCTCGACCGTCTGCTCCTCGTCGTACCACTCGCCGTCCTGGTAGGTCAGCCGGGTGGTCCAGGTCTCTTCCGCGGGGTGGTAGACGAGGTAGTCCTGGTCGTCGTCGACCAGAACGACCGAGCCCACCTCGCGCAGGCGGTCCCGGTTGGCGTCGAGGAACCGGCGGATCTGCTCAGTGGCCTCGTAGAGGAAGTCTCGGCGCTCGAGCTCCGCCTCCCGGGCGACGGCACGCAGGGCGGTGATGCGCGGCGAGCTCACGGGTGGTACACGAAGTCCGGGCCCATGCGCTCCCGGAGGAAGATCGTGTGCTTCCGGTCGAAGACGGACTCGGCGACCCGGTGACCGAAGCCACGGGTGGCGGGGTCCGCGTAGAGGCGGTCCAGCACCCCGTAGCTCGGGAGGTCGAGGATCACCACGTTGTCCCACTCGGACCCCTCGGTGACGTTGAACCAGCCGACGAACCGAATCCCGAACTCCGTCTCGTACCGGCGCGCGGTCCGGGGGAAGAAGTGGCGCATCCCGCGCTTGAAGAGCGCGTCCCTGCCCTTGCGTACCGTGAAGAAGGTGGCCATCAGGGGCATCAGCTCGACTCCTCGTGCGAGGCCGGTTCTGCCATCGGCTCATCCGGCTCCGATGGCACCACCTCGTCGCTCGAGATCACCAGCGGCGGTTTTGCCACGCCCGTCGACCGGCCCCGCCCGTGGCGCCGGTCGGCGAAGAAGACGCGCAGCAGGAAGACGGCGGTCATGCTCACCAGGAAGAGCAGGCCGAGGTCGATGAAGAGCAGGGTGGCCAGCACCCAGACCGGCCAGCTGAAGGTGAAGACGCCGATCGGGATCAGGAACAGGATGACCGCGAAGAGCGTGGCGAGGACCGCGAACTCCATGAAGCTCGGGCCCTCGTTGGGATCCAGTTCCTCGTTGTAACGGACCGACATGCGGCGCCGATCGTCCCATATCCGCGCCCGACGCGCACCCCGTTCGGTCAGGCGCCGCCGATGCCGATCCCGTCCCAGGTCGCACGCCCCCCGGCGAGGGTGAGCCGCACGATGCCGGGCAGCTCGCGCCCGAGGAGCGGCGTGTTCGCCGAGCGCGAGGCGAGGGCCGCGGGCTCCACTCTCCAGCGCGCCGCCGGATCGAAGACCACC
>CAYVLM010000419.1:0-1913 GCA_964452225.1 uncultured Steroidobacteraceae bacterium
CGCGCTGGAGGGCAACATCTGCCGCTGCGGTACGCACCCGAGGATCGTGTGAGCCGTTCGGCGAGCAGCCGATCCGGGGCCCGCGGCGGCACCACCGCCCGATGCGACGGCTGAGCCGCGCGGAGGCGACGCCGCTTCCGCGCCGATGTCGACAGGGGCATGGGATCTCACCCACGACACGGATGCGCTCTTCGCGATCCTCGGGGACGGGCTCCTCGTGGTCCCCGACGGCTCCGGTGGGGTCTGGCTGCATGTCGCAGCGGACGGCACCGCGACCATTGCCTCGGGGAAGGTCGACGTGGGCCAGGGCAGCCGGGCCGAGCTGACCGGCGTCGCGGCGGAGACGCTGCGAGTGCCGCGCGGCCAGGTGCGCGCCATCCTGGGCGACACCGACCTGGCTCCCTACGACATGGGCACCTTCGGCAGCCGGACCACCCCGGACATCGTTCCGGCGGCCGCAGCCGCCGGGGCTTCGGCACTCGAGGGGCTCCTGCGCCTGGCCGGGGAGGCGTGGGGGATGGCCCCGGCCTCGCTGACGGCGGCCGATGCCTGCGTGCGCTCGGCCGATGGCTCCCGGTCAGTCTCGTACGGGGAGCTCGTGGCGGGAGCGCGCCGGGTCGAGCCGGTCCGCGACCTCCCTTCCGATTCCGCAGCGCCCCATGTGGTGGGATCGGGGGCGGCCGCGCCGATCCGGGGCCCTGATGCCATGGACGCCGTCACCGGCCGTCGCGCGTATGCGTCGGACCTGGCCCTGCCCGGCATGCTCCAGGGTGCCGTGGTGCGACCGCCCTCGTTCGGAGCGCGGCTCCTCGCCGTCGACACGGCCGCGGCTGAGGCGCTCCCCGGGGTGCGGGTCGTCCACGAGGGAGACTTCGTGGCCGTGGCGGCGCCCGGCCGCCCGCAGCTGATGGCGGCGCTCAGGGCCATCAGGGCGACCTGGAAGCCTGGCTCCGTCGTCGCCGAGGCCGGGCTGGAGGCGCACCTGCGGGCGCACCCGGTCGAGGCCCGCGGCTGGGGCGGAGCCGAGCGCGAGGAGCTCGGCGACGTGGACGGAGCGCTGGACGCCGCGCCCATCCGGGTCGACGCCACGTACACCACCGCCTACCTGGCCCACGAGCCGCTCGAGACCCGTGCCGCCCTGGCCAGCTGGGACGGCGACAGGCTGACGGTCTGGACCGGCGGGCAGCGCCCCTTCGGCGTGCGCGAGGAGCTCGCCACCGCGCTCGGGCTGGACGAGGGGCAGGTGCGGGTCATCGCCGCCCCGACCGGCAGCGCCTACGGGGGCAAGCACACCGGCGACGCGGCGCTTGAGGCGGCACGCATCGCCCGGGCCGTGGGAGCTCCGGTGAAGGTGCGCTGGACCCGAACAGAGGAGACGACCTGGGGCTACTTCCGGCCCGCGGCGGTGATCGACATCCGCGCCGGCGCCCGAGCAGACGGAGAGCTGACCGCCTGGGAGATCGTCGACCTCAACGCCGGGGGACGGACGCTCGAGCCGCCGTACCGGGTCCCGTCCCGGCGGCTCGTCTACCAGCCGGCAGCGTCACCGCTGCGCCAGGGCTCGTACCGGGCGCTCTCCGCCACGGCGAACACCTTTGCCCGCGAGTCGCACGTGGACGAGCTGGCGCACCGCGTCGGCGCCGATCCGCTCGAGCTGCGGCTGCGGCTGTGCGCAGACGATCGCCTCGCCGACGTGCTGCGGGCCGCGTCCGAGGAGGCCGGCTGGGATGCGTGGATGGCCCGGCACGACCCCGGGCACGGGCTTGGGATCGCCGGCAGCATCGAGAAGGACGCCAGGGTGGCGACCTGCGTGGAGGTGCGTGCCGCGGTGGGCGAGCCGCTCGCGATCGTGCGGATCGTGACCGCCTTCGAGTGCGGTGCCATCGTCGACCGCGACAACCTGGACAACCAGG
>CAYVLM010000420.1:0-1913 GCA_964452225.1 uncultured Steroidobacteraceae bacterium
TGTCGCCGCATCGGCTTCGCGAGATCGAGCACTTCTTCGAGATCTACAAGGAGCTGGAGGGACGCGAGACGCAGGTTCGCGGCTGGCTGGGAGCCGATGCCGCGCGGGAGATCATCGAGCGCGCGGTGCATGCGGGGCAGCGAGCCGCCGCCGGTGACCGGACGATGGAGGGGACCAGGCCAGGAACCTGGCGCTAGGCGGGCAGGCAGCATGCCGCGGATCGCCCGGTCTGTCCTCGCGCGGGCCCGTGCGCTGCGAGCGCGCGCCCGCTCCTACCGCCTTCCGCATCTGCTGAACCAGCCTGCAGGCAAGATCGATGGCGACCCGATTGCCGGCACCTATGCCATCGCCACCAAGCGCGGCCTCTTCACGCTTCGCGATGGGGAGCTCACCCTGATCCTGGCCGGGAGCTTCTACGGCATCACCCGCCTGGACGACTCGCTCCTCGTGTTCGAGAACGCCGCGGGCCACGGCCGGATCCTGGGCCTCGACCTCACGCACGACCTGCGGGTCGGCGCGGCGCGGCTCGTGCATCGCGGCCTGTCTCCGGGATGCCATCAGATCGACGTCGTTGACGGCCGCCTGCTCATCGCCGACGCGTACAACAACCGGATCCTGGCTCTCGACCTTGCGACCCATCGCGCGACCAGCCACTACCCCCTGGGACGCCTCGCCGAAGGCCGCAGCTCGCCGAACTACGCCCACATGAACTCGATCTACAGGCACGACGGACGCTTCTTTGTCGTCTGCCACAACGAGAGCGCCAAGACCGGCAGGTTCAGCGAGATCCTGGTTCTGACACCGGGGTTCGAGGTCACCGAACGCATCGAGACACCGTCGAGGAGCGCCCACAACGTCGCCGCCCACCGGGGCACCTTCTACCACTGCGACTCGCTGAGCAACGGCCTGCGGGCAGACGACGAGCTCGTATTCGTCGGCAATCACTTCACGCGGGGCCTCTCCATCTCCGACGACTACATCCTGGTCGGCGGATCGGAGTACGCGCGGCGCGAGGATCGCGAGAAGGTCCCCGGGTACCTGTACGTGCTCCACGACGGGGTACTCGCCACCTCGTTCCCGGTTCCCGGCATGGTCCAGGAGATCCGTCGCCTCGATGCCCCCGACTACGGGCTGTCCGCGTGCGCTGTCGGCAACTGCTGACGGAGACGCGCAATCGCCACGCTGCGCGCCTCGAGCCGGGCGTCGTCGTCCCGGGTGGCGCGCACCGCCAGCACGGCACCGGCTGATCCAAGCACGAAGTAGCAGATCGGCGGGGCGACGTAGGTACCGGCCGTCGCCGAGGCGACGAACCCCTGGACGAAGACGAGGAGGCCGCCGAAGGCCAGGATCTGCCAGGCCACTGAGTCCTCCGCGGAGATTGACCGCCAGACGCGGAGGAAGATCGTGAGGATCAGGACGGCGAAGCCGGCGAAGCCGGCGATGCCGGTCTCGCCGAGCACCATCGGCCAGAAGGTGTCGTCGATGTAGATCCGATCCGTGGGGCTCAGACCTGGAATGGCGTCCAGGGCGTACTGGGCGTAGACCGGGCTGTAGTCGAGCCGGCTCACGTAGCTCCCGTACCGTCCCAGCCCCGCCCCCAGCGGAAGGTGGTCCCGAGCTATCGCCACCGAGCCAACGTACAGGGCCGTCCGCGGGTGCACCCGGGCCACGATTGCCGGATCGGGGTTCGGCGCGAGAATCTCGGTGATCGCCCGGGGCTGGTTGAGGTATCGCCCTGGGGTGCCGGCGTAGAACCCTCCGACGCTCGGCAGGAAGCTGATGAGCACGACGGCCACCGCGGCGGCCACCGGGATCCAGGCCCGCAGCACCTCACTGGCCGACCGGACGCGCAGCAGATGCCAGACCAGGCCAACGGCCAGCGCGACCAGCAGGGCGATGGCCGGAGTCCGCCG
>CAYVLM010000421.1:0-1912 GCA_964452225.1 uncultured Steroidobacteraceae bacterium
TGCGTGGAGGTCTGCACGGACCTGGGCCACGACGCCCTGCTGATGATCGACAAGCTGCCGGCCGAGGAGTCCGGCGAGTCGACGCTCGACCGCTTCCGGCGCGACATGGGCTTCTTCCGGAGCCTCCCGGCCACGCCGCCCGAGTACCGCAACGAGAAGGCGCTTGCCGACCTGATGCTCGGCGAGCACGCCATCGGGTACGTGGGAGGGGCCGGAAGCTGCGCCGGCTGCGGCGAGGCGTCCGCCATCCGAATGCTCGTCGCGGCGACGCGGCAGGTCTATGGCCCCGAGTCGATGGGCATCGTCGCCGCCACCGGCTGCAACACCGTGTATGGCAGCACCTACCCGTTCAACCCGTACCTCGTGCCCTGGACCAACTCCCTGTTCGAGAACGCGGCCTCGGACGCCCTCGGCGTCCGGCAGCGCTGGGAGCAGGCGGGCCACCCGGAGCGCAGGCTCTGGGTCCTGGGCGGGGACGGCGCGATGTACGACATCGGCTTCCAGGCGCTCTCGCGCATGGTTGCCTCCGGCGCCGACATCAAGGCCATGGTCCTCGACGGCCAGGTCTACTCGAACACCGGCGGACAGTCGTCGACCGCTTCCTTCGGCGGGCAGGTCACCAAGCTCTCCGCCTACGGCAAGGCCCAGCACGGGCGGCCGGAGCGGCGCAAGGAGCTGGCGAAGATCCTGATGGCGCACGGCGAGGTCTACGTCGCGCAGACCACGCCGGCCCACCTCAACCACTTCTACCGCGCGGTGATGGAGGCCAACGAGTTCCCGGGCCCGGCGGTGCTGGTCGTCTACACGCCCTGCCAGCCGGAGCACGGCATCGCGGATGACGCGTCGTCGGCGCAGGCGAGGCTGGCGGTCGAGTCGCGCGCCTTCCCGCTCTTCACCTACGACCCGCGTCGGGGCGAGCGGCTGAGCGAGCAGCTGAGCCTGCAGGGCAACCCGGCCCTCCGCGAGGACTGGGCGAGCCTCCCTGACGGGACGCCGGTGGACTTCCTGACCTTCGCCCGCAGCGAGGGGCGCTTCGCGCAGCATTTCGGCGCGGATGGCACCCCCACGCCGGAGATCAGCGCCACCCGCGACGAGCGGCTCGCCAACTGGCACAACCTGCAGGAGCTCGCCGGGCTACGCTGAGCGCCCATGACCGGCGCGACCTCCTCCGACCTGGCGCGCTGGCGCGCCAACCTGCAGGGGGAGGTTGACGGCGCCACCGTCTACCGCGCCATGGCCGCGGGGAGCGACGACGACCGCCTGCGCGACCTGTACATCCGGCTCGCCGAGACCGAGGAGCGGCATGCCGAGCTATGGCGCGAGCGGCTCCTGGATGCCACCGCGTCCATCGAGATCGCCCCCAGCTGGCGGGCCAGGGCCCTGGCCTGGGTCGCACGGCGCTTCGGCCCCGGCCTGGTGGCCGCCACCATGGCCGACCAGGAGGCGGCCTCCCGCGGCATGTACGACGAGCAGCCGGAGGCGGCCGGGACCGGGATGCCGGCCGAGGAGCGGTCGCACGCGCGGATCCTGCGCGAGGTGTCGCGCGGCGTCGAGGGCGGGGCGCTGGCCCGCTTCGAGGGTCGCCATCGGGCCGTCGGCGGCAACGCCCTGCGCGCCGCGGTCCTTGGCGCCAATGACGGGCTGGTCAGCAACTTCAGCCTGGTGATGGGCGTGGCCGGGGCGGACAGCTCCGGCCGGGCCATCCTGATCGCCGGCTTCGCCGGCCTCCTGGCCGGCGCCATGTCGATGGCGCTCGGTGAGTGGCTCAGCGTCCAGAGCGCCCGCGAGCTGTACACCAACCAGATCCGGATCGAGGCCAACGAGATCGCCGAGATTCCCGAGGAGGAAGAGGAAGAGCTGCGTCTCATCTACGAGGCGAAGGGCCTGGCACCCGACGACGCTCGCGGGCTGG
>CAYVLM010000422.1:0-1909 GCA_964452225.1 uncultured Steroidobacteraceae bacterium
ATGTGTGCGTCACACACTAAGTAGCGACCGCGAGGACCAGCACACGACGAGCCACGCGACCGGCACCTTCCATAACACCGGCTGGGACGAGACACCTCTCGACCCGGGGGACGCCCAGACGGGTGCTCCCAGGGTCACACGCGCGCGGATCAGCCAGCGCTTCAGCGGCGACATCGAGGCCGACGGCACCTGGGACGCGCTGATGTGCTATCGGACCGACGGAACCGCGGTCTACGCCGGCTACCTGCGCCTGAAGGGAAGCGTTGGATCGAGGTCCGGCAGCGCGGTCCTCGAGGCGAGCGGCACCTACGACGGCACCGAGGCCCGGACCGCCTGGTCGGTGGTGCGGGGCTCCGCGGGCGGCGAGCTGGACGGGCTGAACGGCGAAGGGAGCGCGGTGGCGCCGCACGGCCCGGACGGGACCTACGACTTCGACTATGAGCTCACCTGAGCCGCGCGCCCGACCGGGCACCGGCATGGGCCAGGACGCGAACCTGCTCGGTGCCCTGTCGCTTCGGATCGCCGACGAGATGTCCCGGGCCGCCGTCCGCGCCGGCGCGAGCTCGGACTCCCCGGCTGCCGCGCTCTCGGCGCTGCTCCACTTCCTCGACAACCCGTCGATCGACCTTCTGGGGCGCGTGCTGGGTCTCACCTCGTCGGGCACGGTGCGCCTCGTCGACCGGCTGGTCGCCACCGGCGACGTGGAGCGGGCGCCGGGCCATGACGGACGGTCGACCGCACTGCGGCTCACCCCGGCCGGCCGGGCGGCCGCGGTCCGCGTGGCGGCCAGCCGTGGCGAGGTGCTGTCGGCCGCGCTCGCGCCGCTCTCGACCGCGGAACGGAAGACGTTCGCCACCCTCGCCGGCAGGGTCCTGGCCGGGATGGTTCGCCCGCCGGGAGCCGTGCGCTGGACCTGCCGGCTGTGCGATACGGTCGCCTGCGGGCGCGACGCGGGCCGGTGCCCCGTGGCGAACGCCGCCATGGGCTGACGGGGACTGCCTCGGCGGGGCCCTTGCCGTCGACCGGCCAAGTCTCCAGACTGCACGCGGGGAAGGAGGCTCGACGTTGGCTGTTCAGACCGATCGCATCGCGCGGGTCCAGGCCCGGATGCGGGAAGAGGGTCTGATCGCAATCGTGGTCATGAACCACGACGACTACCGCTACCTGTTCGGGACCGACCGAACACAGCCCCGGGCCATCATCCCCGCCGAGGGACCTCCCGAGCTCATCGCGTTCAGCGGCGAGGAGCCGGAGCTGCGGGCGGCGTTCCCCGAGGGGAAGGTCCGCGTCTTCGGGTCGGTCGGCGGCCAGATCCACGACGTGGTGGGGCGTCTCCGCGAGCTGGTGCCGGCCGGCGGGTTGTCGGCTTCCGGCACGGGAGGGGAACGGCCGAGGGTCGGCATGCAGCTGTGGTTCGAGACGCCTGCCTTCCTGGTGGACATGTTTCGGCGGGTGAACCCCGAGGTCGAGCTCGTCTCCTCCGACCCGGTCATGGACCCGCTCCGTTCGGTCAAGGACGCAGATGAGCTGGCCCTCATGCGTGAGGCCCAGCGGGTGGCGACGCTCGGCATGGACCGCGCCCGGGAGCTGCTGCGCCCGGGGGTGAGCGCCCACGAGATCGCCACGGAAGCCCTGTGCACCATGCTCCGTGCCGGCGCCGAGGGGACGAGCACGCCGGTGTACGTCAACTTCGGCATCGAGTCCTGCATGCTCCACGGCCGGCAGAGCCCGAGGCCGCTGGGGCGTGGCGAGCCGGCGATCGTCGACCTCACGCCCAGGGTCGAAGGCTACTGCGCCAACCTGGCGCGGACCTTCGTCCTGGGTGAGCCCGATGAGCGGCAGGCCGGGCTCCTGGCCACCTATCAGGAGATCATCGAGAGCGTCCGTCCGGCGATGCAACCGGGCAGCA
>CAYVLM010000423.1:0-1903 GCA_964452225.1 uncultured Steroidobacteraceae bacterium
CGACTCGGCGTGCAACCTCGCGTCCCTGAACCTCATGAAGTTCGTCAAGGACGACGGCGAGTTCGCCATCGAGGACTACCGCCACGCGGTGCGCATCGTCTTCACCGCGCAGGAGATCATCGTCGACAACGCCAGCTACCCCACGCCGAAGATCGAGGAGAACTCCAAGGCCTTCCGCCCCATCGGCCTGGGCTACGCCAACCTTGGCGCCCTGCTCATGAACCGCGGCCTTGCCTATGACTCGAACACCGGCCGCGCCTACGCGGCGGCGGTGACGGCGCTCATGCAGGCGGAGGCGGCGCTCCAGTCGGCCCGCATCTCCCGCGACCAGGGCGGCCCGTTCGCCGGGTACGCGGTCAACCGCGAGCCGTACCTCAAGGTGATGGGCATGCACCGCGACGCGGCCTACCGGATCGACGAGTCGCTGGTCCCCGACGACCTGCTGGACGCCACGCTGACCGCGTGGGACGAGGTGGTGGCCCTGGGCGACAAGACCGGCTTCCGCAACGGGCAGCTCAGTGTCCTGGCGCCCACCGGGACCATCGCCTTCATGATGGACTGCGACACGACCGGCGTCGAGCCGGACATCGCGCTCATCAAGTACAAGCGCCTCGTGGGCGGCGGGTACCTCAAGATCGTGAACAACACGGTCCAGCACGCCCTCAAGCGGCTCGGGTACTCGGCCGACCAGGTCGAGGAGATCGTCAGCTACATCGACGAGCACGAGACCATCGAGGACGCGCCGCACCTGCGCGACGAGCACCTGGCGGTCTTCGACTGCGCCTTCAAGCCGGCCAACGGCACCCGCTCCATCCACTACAACGGGCACCTGAAGATGATGTCGGCGGTCCAGCCGTTCATCTCTGGCGCCATCAGCAAGACGGTGAACATGCCGGAGGCGTCGACCGCGGCCGAGATCGCCCAGGTCTACATCGACGGCTGGAAGCTGGGCCTCAAGGCCATCGCCGTCTACCGGGACAACTCCAAGCGCTCGCAGCCGCTCAACACGAAGCGCGAAGGCGGCGAGGCCGCAGAGGCCGATGCCGGAGCGACATCGGTCCAGACCGTCTACAAGCCGGTCCGCCGCCGCCTGCCGGACGAGCGCAGCGCGTTCACGCACAAGTTCAACGTGGCCGGGCACGAGGGGTACCTGACCGTTGGCCTGTACGACGACGGGCAGCCGGGCGAGCTCTTCATCCGGATCAGCAAGGAAGGGTCCACGGTCGCCGGGATGATGGAGGCATTCGCCATCGCGGTGAGCGTCGCCCTCCAGTACGGCGTCCCGCTGAAGGACCTGGTCAACAAGTTCAGCCACATGCGCTTCGAGCCGGCCGGGTTCACGGCCAACCCGGACGTGCCAATGGCCAAGAGCATCGTCGACTACATCTTCCGGTACCTGGCGAGCAAGTTCCTCAGCAGGGATGAGCAGGACGTGGTGGGGGTCGTCAATCGGCAGATGTCCCTTGCGGAAGCCACGCCGGTGAACGTGGAGGACGCGGAGGAGGCCACCCACTCCTCCGCGAGCGTAACGTCGGAGCGGGCGGCCTCCTCCCCGTCCGCTCCCAATCCCGCCGCGGATTCCACGAGCGACGTGGTCAGTGAGGCGTCCACCGCTTCAGCTGATCCCGTTGAGGCGCCTGCCGGCGCCGACACCGCGGAGGCAGGAGCCACCGAGGCTGAACACGAGTCCAAGGGGCTGCTGGATGGGTTGAAGATCGTTGCCCAGG
Organism: uncultured Steroidobacteraceae bacterium; assembly: GCA_964452225.1. Classification (GTDB taxonomy): domain Bacteria; phylum Chloroflexota; class Limnocylindria; order QHBO01; family QHBO01; genus CAVXEH01. The sequence goes on from CAYVLM010000423.1 coordinate 1,728, forward strand.
CGAGGGAGGAGCGCTTGAGCGTGGGTCAGCCCACGGTGATCTTCGACACCGCGGACTCGCCTTCGTGCAGCGAATGTGGCTCGATCATGGTGCGCAACGGGTCCTGCTACAAGTGCATCAACTGCGGCGCCACGAGCGGCTGCAGCTGAAGCCCACGCTGTTGTGGAGGGGACGAT
>CAYVLM010000424.1:0-1899 GCA_964452225.1 uncultured Steroidobacteraceae bacterium
CCCGCGCGGCGTGATCGACGAGGCGCTCGCGCGCAACCAGCTCGTCGACGAACGAGGCTCCGTGCACCAGGATCGTGTCCGGCGGAGCCGCGCGGCCCGACAGCTCATGCAGCATGGCCAGCATCGGCGCCAGCCCGGTGCCGGTGGCGACCAGGAGGTGGGCCCTGTCATCGGCCGGATCGAGCCCAAAGAGCCCCTTTGGGCGACCGAGGCGGACCCGGGCCCCCGGTTGAAGGCGCCACAGCCGAGGCGTCAGCTCGCCGCCCGGAACCAGGCGCACGAGAAACTCGAGCCGTTCCGGCTCCCCGGGGGGCGAGGCAATCGAGTACGGACGCTGGAGCAGCGTCCGGCCGGCAACCAGTCCGATGCTGACGTACTGGCCGGCCCGGAACGGGAGCGCCGGCTCGTCCGGGCGGACCTCGAGGCGGCGCAGCGTGGGGCCGAGACGGACGCTGGCAGCGAGGGTCGCGTTCGTCGTGGGCGCCGCGGCGGCGCGCGGCGGGAGCGTGGCGAGCCGCGGCAGCCCGCTGACCGTCATGGAACCGGCGTTGGCCCCGTCAGCCGACCGCGACGACCAGCTGGTCGAGGGTCTGCCTGGCGGCATCCGGATCCCGGTACCACGCCGCATCGACCCAGGCGAAATTCGCCCACGCGGCCGGGAGCTGGTCCTCCCGGAAGATCGCCTCGTTGGGGCACGCGTCGGCGCAGGCGCCGCAGTCGATGCACGTGTCGGGATCGACGTAGAACTTGCGATCGACCTGCGGGTCGGCGGTGATGCAGTCGACCGGGCAGACCGCCACGCAGGACTGGTCGTTCTGGTCGACGCAGGGTGCCGCGATGACGTAGGCCATGGCTCGGTACCTCCACGGGCAGCGGATTGGGTTCACCCTCTACGAGGCACGACCCCCAGGGATGGGGTTCACCCGCCGCTCAGCCGTCGGCGAAGGCGGACCTGATCCGGCTCGCAGTCGCCGCGAGCGCCGAGTCGCCCTGCCGGTCGGCCACGATCGGAGGACGGAAGCGATCACCCCGGTTGCGCGGCACCACGTGCACGTGGACGTGGAACACCGACTGCCCGGCGGCCGCGCCGGTGCTGTGGAACAGGTTCATGCCCCCGGGGCGCATGGCCCGGTTCACCGCGGCCGCGACGCGCACGGTCGTGCGCATCAACGCGGCGCCGGTCGGCTGGTCGAGGTCCCAGAGCGCCCGCACGTGGACCCGCGGGATGACGAGCACGTGGCCCGGGACGAGCGGCGCGCGGTCCATGAAGGCGACCGTCCCGTCGTCCTCGTAGACGATCTCCGCGGGTGCGTCGCCGCGGGCGATCGCGCAGAAGACGCAGGCCTCAGCCACGTGCCCTGGTGTCGCCGCCGTCGGCAGCGGTCGGAGGGCGAAGCCCACCCATACCCGCAGCCCGCTCGTACGCGTCCGCCACCCGCAGCACCGTCGCTTCGTCGAAGGCCCGCCCGATGACCTGCAGACCTGCCGGGAGCCCGTCCGACAGCCCGCACGGGACGCTGATCGCGGGGAGCCCCGCGATGTTCACCGGGAGCGTGCAGGCGTCGTTGAGGTACATCAGCAGCGGATCGTCGACCTTGGCCCCGATCTTGAACGCCACGCCGGGCGACGTCGGCGCCAGGAGCGCGTCGACATCGGCCAGCACCCGGTCGAACTCCGCCTTGATGAGCGTCCGCACCTGCTGCGCCTTGACGTAGTAGGCGTCGTAGTAGCCGGCCGAGAGTGCGTAGGTCCCCAGCATGATCCGCCGCTTCACCTCCGGCCCGAACCCCGACCCGCGGCTGCGCAGGTAGTTCTCCATGAGATCGTCGTCGCCGGCGCTGAGCCCGAAGCGCACGCCGTCGTACCGGGCCAGGTTGGCGCTCGCCTCGGCCGGGGCGA
>CAYVLM010000425.1:0-1896 GCA_964452225.1 uncultured Steroidobacteraceae bacterium
GCTGCCGTTCCCGACCCCCTGACGCGTGCCGGGCTGCGTAATCACGGTGTCGTGCGGGCGACTGGTCCCCGGATCGATATGCCGGTTGACCTCCCAACCGATGCCGGGAGACACAATTCCGCAGGACGCTTGGCACTCCGGCCGACGCGGCGTAGGCTTGATCATATGCATATAAGTCATACGTTGTGACGTGCGCATCTGAAGCGAAGGCGCCCATCGTCACCAGATTTGAGGAGCACCAATGCTAGCCAAGTACCGCGTCCTGGTGACACCGCTCGCGATCATCGCCGCGGTCGTCCTGTTCTACATGGAGAACCCCTGGTTCTCACCTGATGAGGGGACCACGATCCGCGCGGTGGCGACGGTTGTCTTCTGGCTGCTGTCACTCGTCGTGCTGGTCCTGATGTTCGCGGACCGCAACGAGCCTGGCGCCGCGGCTGTCGAGGTCGAAGGCCCCGCCTTCACCCGCTACCTGTTCGGCAACACGCGTGCCGGCTTGTTCTGGCTGCCGATCCGCATCTTCCTGGGCTTCGAGTGGTTCAGCGCCGGCTGGGAGAAGGCCACGAGCTCCGGGTGGCTTGACGGGGGATCCTCACTCGCGGGCTACTGGCACGGCGCGGTGGCGATCCCCCAGTCGGGACGCCCGCCAATCTCCTTCGAGTGGTACCGCGGCTTCCTCGACTTCCTGATCAGCATCCACGCGGAGACCTGGTTCAGCTGGCTGATCGTCTTCGGCGAGATGGCTGTCGGCATCGGCCTCCTGGTTGGTGCGCTGACCGGGATCGCGGCCTTCTTCGGCGCGACCATGAACATGAGCTACATGCTTGCCGGGTCCGCATCATCGAACCCGATCCTGTTCGCGGCGTCCGTGGGCCTGATCCTCGGCTGGCGTGTCGCCGGCTACTACGGCCTCGACCGCTACCTGCTTCCGCGCCTGGGCGTGCCGTGGCAGGCACGAGTCAACGAGACGGCACCACCTATCCCCGCCAGCCAACCGGGGGCCTGACCCCGCCCATCCGAGCGCACAGACCGCCGGGCCACGAGCCCGGCGGTCTGGCTATGCTCCCCGGAGATGGGAGGCCGGCGAGACGATCGGGATAGCGCGGGCATGGTGGACGCCGTGGCGAAGGCGAGCGCCTGGATCGATGACTACCTTGCCGGCCTCCCCGAGGACCAGGGCGCTGCGCTCCAGGCCCTGCGAGCCACCATCGCGCATGCCGCACCGGACGCGGTCGAGGCGATCAGCTACCGGATCCCGGCCTTCCGCTATCGCGGCCAGGTGCTGGCCTGGTACCACGCCACGAAGCGCCACTGCTCGTTCTTCCCCACGGCGGAGCCGATCGAGCGGCACCGCGCCGAGCTTGCCGGGTTCAGCGTGGCCAAGGGCACCGTCCGCTTCACCCCCGACCATCCGATCCCCACGGATCTCGTGGCGCGCATGATCAGCCATCGGATGGCGACGATCGACGCGGATGTCGACCGGAAGCGATGACCGCCTCGGGCTAGCGCCCCACGACCCATTCGGCGCCGATCCACGACCGCTGCGTCTGGTAGTCGCCGCCCTCCCGAATGACCGCGAACCCATCCGCGTTGCCGAGCGTGCCCGACATCGTCCACGGATAGAGGACCAGCGACCCGACGTCGAGCACCTGCTCGCCGCGCGTGACGTGGAAGTCGATCCCTGCCCGGTTCTCGGTGGTCGTCGCGATGGCATCCCGTCCGATGTACTGCTCGCTCCAGGGGTCGGCGGCGACGGCCAGGCGCCACGCTCCGTCGTCGGTGAAGGACGCGGCGTGGGCGGTGCCGTCGTGGCCGTTCAGGGCTGCCAGGGCGGTGTCCAGGGCGCCGACGATCTGCACCGCGAGGCATTGGTCTTCCTTCGCACCCCCGACGGCA
>CAYVLM010000426.1:0-1855 GCA_964452225.1 uncultured Steroidobacteraceae bacterium
GCTGGAGAGCGGTCTGTGGTGGATCTACGTGATCATGGTCGCCGCCGCCGCAGGGGCCCTGGCGCTCGCGGTGCGGATGATGCCGTCGGTGCGGATCGAGGACATGGCCGATGGTGTTCTCCCGCAGCCGGTCGCGCCCGGCGACCCGTAGAATCGATCCCATGGCCGATGCCGACTACCAGACGATCCGGGCCGAGACGAGCGACGCCGTCCTGACCATCACCCTGGACCGCCCCGACTCGCTCAACGCCCTGAACGCTGCCATGCGCCGCGAGCTCACCGCGGCGTTCCGGGCGGCAGGACGCGACCCGGCGGTGCGGGCCGTGGTGCTGACCGGCGCAGGGAGGGGCTTCTGCAGCGGGGCGGACCTGCGCGGCGGTGACGCCGAGCGGGAGTTCCGCCGGGTGGTCAGCGCCGAGTACAACCCGCTGATCGCCGCCATGCGCGCCCTGCCGCTGCCCGTGATCGCGGCCGTCAACGGGGTGGCCGCCGGAGCGGGCGTGAGCCTGGCGCTGGCCTGCGACCTGGTCTACGCGGCCACCGACGCGCGGTTCATCCTGGCCTTCATTCGCATAGGCCTGGTTCCCGACTCCGGGGCCACCCGGGCCGTGGTCCGGGCCCTCGGCCGCCACCGGGCTGCGGAGCTGATCCTCACCGGGGAGCCGCTGTCGGCGCCGGACGCGGCCGCCGCGGGGCTCATCAACGGGGTCGTCTCCGGTGCCGACCTCGCGTCGCACGTGGCCGGGATCGCGGGTCGGCTGGCATCGGGGCCCACGCGGGCCATCGGGTACGCGAAGCGGCTGGTCGAGCGCGCCGAGGAAGCGCCGCTCGACGAGATGCTCGCCGCGGAGGCAGCCTTCCAGGAGCTCGCCGGCCGTACCGCCGACCACGCGGAGGGGGTGGCCGCCTTCGCCGAGAAGCGCGAGCCGCGCTTCTCGGGCCGCTGAGCCGGTGATGTCCGAGGAGGCGATGCCCGCGGAGGACTCGGCCGGAGAGACGGCTCCCGGGCTGATCCGGATCGGGCTGCTCGGCGCGGGCACCATGGGCGCCGGGATCGCCCAGGCGCTCGCCGAGGCGGGCCTGCGGGTTGCCGTCCATGATCCGGTTGAGGGCGCCTGGCAGCGGGCCCACGAGCGGATCGCGCGGTTCCTCCGCCGCAAGGTCGAGAAGGGCCAGCTCGCCGAGGACGCCGCGGCGGCGGCCATGGCACGACTCGACTCCGTCGGCCGGCTCGAGGAGCTCGCCGCGGCGGACTTCGTGGTCGAGGCGATCCCCGAGGAGATCGAGCTCAAGCGCGACGCCTTCCGCCGGCTGGACGACGCAGCCCCGCCGCACGTGATCCTCGCCTCCAACACCAGCTCGCTGTCGATCGCGCGGATCGCCGCGGCCACGGCGCATCCCGGGCGGGTGGTGGGGATGCACTTCTTCAACCCCGTCCCGCTGATGGCCCTCGTGGAGGTGGTGGCGGGGCCCCTGACCGATGCCCGCGCGGTCGACGCCGCCGTGCACCTGGCCCGGGTCATGGGCAAGACGCCGGTGGTCGCCGCGGACACGCCCGGGTTCATCGTCAACCGCGTGGCGCGGCCCTACTACCTCGAGGCGCTGCGGCTCCTCGGCGACGGCCGGGCCGGGATCGCCGCCATCGACGATGCCATGCGCGCGGCGGGGTTCCGAATGGGGCCGTTCGAGCTCGTTGACGCCGTCGGTGCCGACGTCAACCTCGCCGTCAGCGAGAGCGTCTTCGAGCAGCTCTTCGGCGACCCGCGCTACCGCCCGCACCCGATCCAGCGCGCCCTGGTGGACGCCGGGCGCCTCGGGCGCAAGACGGGCGGCGGCTTCTACGAGTACGGGACCG
>CAYVLM010000427.1:0-1848 GCA_964452225.1 uncultured Steroidobacteraceae bacterium
AGCGGCCGTTGCTCAGCCGCATCGGGAGGTTCGTAACCCCGGCAGACGTACCGGTGACAAGCCGTTGAGCATTGGGTAAGGTGCCCCCGGCTGCCTTCCCGTAGCAGGGTCCCAATGGATCTGTCCGCGTCACCCACTCGCACCAGTGCCGAGTCCCGCGCCCTCAGCACGGCCATGAAGGCCCTGCTCGTGGCCTATCTGGCGCTGATCGTGGGGATCATGCTGCTGGACGGGGTGAAGATCACGCCGGACCTGTTCCTGGTCTTTGTCTCCGTCATCGCCGTGATGCTGGGGATGACCCGCACCTTCCTCCGTGACTGGGTCCCGTTCGTCATCATCTTCCTGGGCTGGGAGGCCATGCGCGGCCTCGCCGACCGCTTCGGTGCCACGGTCCAGTCGGACGCAGTCATCGCGGTCGAGCGCCTCATCTGCTTCGGGACCGTTCCTACGGTTGACCTCCAGCGCTGGCTCTACCATCCGGGGCAGATCAGCGTCATCGACTGGCTGACCAGCTCTGTCTACGCGATGCACTTCCTCTTCCCGCTCACCGTGGCCTTCCTGCTCTGGCTCCGGGCCCGGTCGCTCTACTTCCGGTTCGTCTCGACCCTGCTGGCCATGTCCCTCGTCGCGTTCGCGTTCGCTTCCCTGCTGCCGGTCGCCCCGCCTCGGTACGCGTGGATGTACGGGGAGAACCTCCACGTCTACGACATTGCGCCCCTCGTGGGGAGCCAGCTGACCGGCGCCGCGACCTGGATCTACCTGCACCTCAACGGGAACCCGGTGGCGGCCTTCCCATCCCTGCACGCCGCGTATCCCTTCCTGGCGTTCCTCTTCCTGCGGGAACAGTGGCCTCGCGCCGCTTGGCTCATGCTGGCCTACTCCTTCCTGGTCTGGTTCTCCATCGTGTACCTGGGCGAGCACTACGTGGTGGACATCCTGGGCGGGGTCATCCTGGCCCTGGGGACCTACTACGCGTCGAAGGCGCTCTGGCGCCGGTGGGCCGAGCGGCGCGCCGCCGCGAGCACAGCCGCCACCGCGGCCGACGCCTAGGCAGGAGACGCCTGCGCGGGCTCCGGTCGGTCGGGCTCATCGCCGTCTGGCGTGGCTCCAGCCGCCAGGAGCGTGACGTCATAGACGAAGAGACGCGGGAGCGCCAGCACGGCCGCTACCGCGGCCGAGACGGCCGCGTACCGGCGTCTGACGAGGAGCGTCACCGCGCACGCCGCGCCCACGGCCACCACGTAGAGCGGCAGCCAGATGCTCAGGAGGGACTCCTGGGTCGTGGAGTGCAGGCTGGCGTTCGTGATCCCCAGCGCCAGGGCGGGGGCCACCAGGCCCGCCCCGAGGACCAGGGTCCAGGCCGCCCGTGACCACTCCCGTCGAGCCAGGTACACGAGGCCAAGCAGGATAGGCGTGTACTTCATGGACGCGGCCACGCCGACCCAGACAGGCCCCGACCGGCGGTTCATGCCCCACAGCAGCGAGAGCACCATCAGCGGCTGGACGTTGCCGCCGGCGGAGACCGCGAAGAGGGGTGGACCGAAGAGGAGCGCCAGCATCGGTCCAGAGCGGCCCATCCGGGCCAGCATGACGGTCACCGCGGCCGTGGCGGCCAGCAGCGCGCCGGACCAGAGCACCGCCACCACGATCCGCGGCAGGAAGCTGAAGGGGATCCAGGCCACCGCGTACCACGGCGCATACCAGTACGAATCGATGGCCAGCACGCCGGGCGTGTACAGCGGCAGCCCTTCCCGCAGACGGGTCGCCGCGGCGAGGTAGGTGTCCATGTCGTGGAGCGGCCACTGGAGGAGCGCGAAGTAGACGTGGTCCACGCCAATGGCCACCAGG
>CAYVLM010000428.1:0-1833 GCA_964452225.1 uncultured Steroidobacteraceae bacterium
TGACAAATAGAGGATCAACACGGGCATCGCAAATGACTGGAAGCCAAGCAAAAGCAGCCGCAGGTCTCCTCGCCTGGTACGAGGCCATGGGCGCCGACGAGGCGATCGGCGATGAGCCGGTCAACCGCTTCGCCGCCGGGCCCGATATGGCGGCCAAGGACAGGCCCGTCAGGGAGCTGCCCGCCAGAGACCGGCCGCCCAGAGAGACACTGCGCAGAGAGACGCCGGCAAAGCCGCCAATAGCCCGGCCGCGCGCCGTCTCGCCCGCGACCCGGTGTCGAGGATCCGGGGGGGGTCCTCCTGAGCGTGCGGGGAGGGGCGGTCTGGAGGTCGCCATCGGCCTGGTGCCTCGGTTGACACTCCGCGGAGCGCACCCCTATACTCCGCGTTCGGTGTCCCGTCCGCGGGACGCCTTCGTGTGTGCCCTTCCGGGCACCCTCCGTTGAGCAGAGTCCACCTCTCGGAATCCCCGGGATTCGTGCGCTCGCCACGGGGGCGGAGTTCGCCACGAAACGTGCATAGAAGAGGTTCTCGTTGCCGACGATCAGCCAGCTGGTCCGACAGGGCCGCAAGCCGGCAATCAAGAAGGTGAAGGCGCCGGCGCTCCGGCGAACCTTCAACACCCTGGAGCAGACCGCCTCCGAGGGGCGCGGCGCCCCGCAGCGACGCGGCGTCTGCCTCCAGGTGATGACCCGCACCCCGAAGAAGCCCAACTCCGCGCTGCGGAAGGTGGCGCGCGTCCGTCTGACGAACCAGATGGAGGTCACCGCCTACATCCCGGGGATCGGGCACAACCTCCAGGAGCACTCGGTCGTCCTCGTGCGCGGCGGCAAGGTGCGTGACCTCCCGGCCGTGAAATACCACATCGTGCGCGGCACGCTCGACGCCGCCGGCGTGCGCGATCGCCGGCAGGGCCGCTCGAAGTACGGCGCCAAGGCCCCGGGGAAGGGCTGAGCCGATGCCTCGCCGTCCCACCATCGCGCGAAAGACCAAGTACACCGAGCAGCTGGCCGGCACCGCGCTGACGATGGACCAGTTCACGAACAAGCTGATGCGCGGCGGCAAGCGCCAGCTGGCCTCGCGCATCCTGGAAGGTGCCATCGAGCGCTGCGAGAAGCAGTCCGGCCGCGCCGGCGTCGAGGTGATGGAGCTCGCCCTGCGCAACGCCATGCCACTCATCGAGGTCAAGCCCAAGCGCGTCGGCGGCTCCACGTACCAGATCCCGGTGGAGGTCCGCGCCGACCGCCGCATCTCGCTCGGCATGCGCTGGCTCATCGAGGCCGCCCGCAAGCGCAACGGCAAGAGCATGGCCGACAAGCTCGCGGCGGAGTTCCTTGACGCGAGCAACGGCGTCGGCGCCGCCGTGAAGCGGCGAGAGGACACCCACCGCATGGCGGAGGCCAACCGCGCCTTCAGCCACTTCAAGTGGTAGACCGATGACTGTCACCCAGGCCGCAGGCCGGTCCAGCAGCGGCGCCACCCGGTACTCGCTCGAGCGCACCCGGAACATCGGGATCATTGCGCACATCGACGCGGGCAAGACGACCGTGTCCGAGCGGATCCTCTTCTACACCAAGAAGATCTACAAGATCGGCGAGGTGCACGAAGGCGCCGCGACGATGGACTGGATGGAGCAGGAGCAGGAGCGCGGGATCACCATCACCGCCGCCGCCACGACCTGCTTCTGGAAGGATCATCGAATCAACCTGATTGACACGCCCGGCCACGTGGATTTCACGGTCGAGGTGGAGCGCAGCCTCCGGGTGCTCGACGGGGCCGTCGTCGTCTTCGACGGCGTGGCCGGCGTGGAACCGCAGTCGGAGACGGTCTGGC
>CAYVLM010000429.1:0-1827 GCA_964452225.1 uncultured Steroidobacteraceae bacterium
TCCTTCCCCGGCCAGGTCCTCTTCGCCTTCCTCCTGCTCGTGGTGATGCCCACCCTCCTCCTGGCGCGGCGCACGATCCGCGCTGGCGACGCGCTCTGGCTCCTGGGGGCGACCGCCCTGAGCCTGTCGGCCATCCGCTTCGTGATCGTCATTGGTCCCATTGGCGCGGTCATTGCCGCCGTCTACCTGGAGCCATGGCTCGCCGCCCGCGTCGGCGGGGGCCGGCTGACCGGGACCCTGGCGCGGATGGCACGCCCGCCGGCCGGGCGAGGCCAGCGCCTGGTCAACGCCATGCTCTGCGCGCTGGTCCTGGCCCTGGGCGTTGGGGTCGCCGCGGCGCGCGTCTCCCCTGCCAGCGAGACCTCGGCGATCGCCGGCGCCATGCCGGTGGCGGCCACGGACTGGCTGAAGGCCAACGCGCCGGACGCCCGGCTCTTCAACGTCTACGCCTGGGGCGGATGGCTCGGGCGCGAGCTGCCCGCCGCGAAGGTCTTCATCGACGGGCGGTCGGACATCTACGGCGACGCCCCCATCCGCGCCTTCGACCAGGCGGTCACCTTGCAGACCGATCCCCAGGTCCTCCTGGATCGCTACGGGGTGGACCACGTGATCTACTGGCCGGGGTCCGCGTTCGCCGCGTGGCTCGACGACCAGCCGGGCTGGCGGCGGGCATATGCGGACAGCCAGGCCGCCATCTGGGTACGCGTGGGCCGCGGGCCATGAACCCCAGCCTCATGCTGGCGATCCTCTGGTTCGCCGGCGTGGACCTGGCCGTCGGTCTGACGGTGGCAGCGGTGGTCATGCGCTACCGCCGAGCAGCGGTGCCGGTGTGGGTCGGCTGGCTCGCCGCGGGGGCCATGGGCGCGGGCACCGGCTTTGGCGCGATCCTCGAGGTGCGCGACCCGCCGGTGCTCGTGGCGCTGGTCTGGCTCCCGGTCCTCCTCCTGACGGTGATCGCCGTCCGGCTTGGCCGCAGGATCGCCGCCGGGATCCTGCTCGTCCTGCTGGGGATCCCCGGGATGGCCCGGTGGGGTCACCTCCTCCTGCACGATGCGATCTCATCGGCGGCGTCCTCCGCGCCGACGCTCTGGCTGTGGTGGCTCGCACCCACGACCGCGGTGATGGCCGGGCTGGCCCTGATCCTGTCCTCCGACCGACCGCAGCCGGCGCGCCCACTGCTGGCGGCTGCTGCAACGCACGTTCGCGATCCCGGCGCGCTGCTGGCTGCCATGCGCAGCGAGGTCTCGCTGGCCGGGCTGCCCCTGCCGCAGCTCGTGGCCGACGGCGCGGGGCTCGTTGCTCTCCTGGTCTTCGTCACAATCGCCCCCGCCCTGGGTGTGCCCGCGCCCATCGTCTGGATCATTGGTGCGCTGGCCTACGGCGGGGTCTCCATGGCGGTCTATCCGTATGCGATGCCCGCCCGGCTGCGGACGGCGCATGAAGGATTCGCGGCGATCAGCCACCCCGAGATCGTGCGCTGGAAAGCCGTCACAGGGACGGTCGTTCCGACCCGGCCCTCGACCATGCGGCGCTGGCTGGCGAGCGTTCCGGACCGGCCGGAGACGCGCTGGGCCAGGGCCGAGGTCCAGGCCACGGTGGGAGACCTCGCTGGGGCGCGTGCATCCATCGCCGCCATGCCTCTTGCCGGACCCATCGATCGTCTCGAGCAGCACATCCTGAGCAGCTACGTGGACTGGCTGGCGGGCGATGACGCACACATCGACGAGCTCGTGGCCGAGGCGGAAACCGTTGGTGATCCCGCGTCGGAGGAGCGCCTGCTCGCCCGCCGCATGGTCGCCGCCCCACGCGCCCGCGACCTCGCGGCCG
>CAYVLM010000430.1:0-1817 GCA_964452225.1 uncultured Steroidobacteraceae bacterium
GGCATTCCGCTGGACGATGCGGATGAGCTGTACTACCTGGTCGACGTGCTCGCCAACCTCGGTGCCGAGCAGGCCACCCTGGAGCTCTCCGGACCCCTGGCGCCCGGCGTGGTGCGCGGTGTCGGCAAGGAGGACTACGTCCACGTCATCATGCCGGTACGCACGGCAAGCTGACCGTCTGCGCCGGGCCGCCGCAGGTCCGGGCGCGGGCGGGGCCCCCGGCTCCTGATGCGACTCAGCCACCTGGCCCTCGAGGCGTTTCGCAGCTACCCCAGCGCCGAGCTCCACCCCGATGCGGGGCTGACCATCGTCGCCGGACCCAACGGGGCCGGGAAGACCAACCTCCTCGAGGCGATTCACGTGGCGGTGACCGGTCGCTCGCCCCGCGCCGCCTCGGACGCCGAGCTGGTCCGCCACGGCGCTCCGTTCGCCCGCGTCCGCCTGGAGCTGGAGGATGACGGCGCGGAGCCGCTGCGCATCGAGGCGGTGATCCCCGGCAGCAGCGCGCCGCGGGAGGTACGCAAGCGCGTCACCGTCAACGGCCTCGCCCGGCGGGTGGGGTCCCTCGGCGAGGTCGCGCGGACCGTGCTCTTCCGCCCGGAGGAGATGCTCCTCCTGGTGGGATCGCCGTCCGAGCGACGGCGATTCCTGGATGCCATCACCGCGCAGCGGTCGCGCCGGGCGGCCCGGGACCTCGCGGAGCTCTCGCGTGTCCTCGCCCAGCGGAACGCCTTGCTGCGCGCCATCCGCCGCGAGGAGGCCGGCCCCGACGAGCTGCCGTTCTGGGACGACCAGCTCGCCGAGGTGGGAGCCCGGGTCACGGCCGGCCGGATCCGGCTGGTCGGCGAGCTAGCGGAGCGTATCGGGCCGCTGCATGACGCCGTGGCCCCGCCGTCGGAGCGGGCCGATCGGGTGCGCCTCGCCTACGCGGACTCGCTCTCCGACGCGTGGCCGGGACGCGCGGCGTCGCCGGCATCGGTCCGGACCGATCCCGAGGGGACCGAGCGCGAGCTCGTTGCAGCCTACCGGCGGCGCCTCGCCGCGGTTCGGCAGAAGGAGCTGTGGAATGGGGTCTCCCTCGTCGGGCCGCAGCGTGACGACCTCGTCGTCGAGCTGGACGACCGGGCGGTGACGGAGCACGCCAGCCGCGGCCAGCAACGGACGATCATCCTCGCCATGAAGCTCGCGGAGACCGACCTCCTGGCCCTGGATGGCCCATCCCCGGTGGTCCTGCTCGACGATGTCTTCAGCGAGCTGGACCCCGAGCGATCCGAGCGCGCGCTGGAGCTGCTCCTGGCCCGCGGGCAGGTGCTGGTCACCATGGCCGATGTGTCGGCCCTGCCCGCCCGGCGTCGTCGGAGCGTGCCGGTCTGGCAGGTGAGCGACGGCACCCTGCGGCTCACGCCGCGCGTGGCGTAGGGGCCGGCGACCGATGCCGGACCGTCGGCGACCCTCCACCTCGGTCGAGGAGGCGGCGTCCGCGGTGCAGCGGGCCCTGGTCGCCTGCGCCGGGCCGGCCGCCGCCGAGCAGATCGCCCTGGCCCAGGCCCGGCTCGCCTGGCAGGAGGTGGCGGAGGAGGCCGGCCTCCACGGCGGTGTCATGCGAAGCAGCCTGGAGAAGGTGGTGAACGGCGTCGGCCGCGTTCGGGCCAGCGACGGCATGCTCGCCACCGAGATCCGCCTTCGTGCGGACGCGCTGGCCTGGGCCCTGAACCGGCGCATGGAGGGCCGGCCGGGGGCCACCCTTCGCATGCATACCCTGACCATCGTCGTGGGTCGGGGACGGCGGGAAGGCTCCCTATAATCGAGACCGCATC
>CAYVLM010000431.1:0-1802 GCA_964452225.1 uncultured Steroidobacteraceae bacterium
ACTTCACAGGGCTTCATCGGTCATTCGACCGATGACGACCATTCCTCGGTCGACCACGTTGTTGGTCAGGGGAGCCGAGCGGCACCCGGCACAGGAGGCCTCAGATGGCGCAGTTCATGGATGTCCACAGTGGGTTCGTCGGTGTGACGGCCGAGCAGCTCAAGGAAGCGCACGAGCGCGACCTGGCGATCGAGGGCGCCGAGGACGTGCACTTCGTGCGCGCCTGGCTCGATCCGGAGCGGGGCAAGGTGTTCTGCCTCGCCACCGGCCCGACCAGGGAGGCGGTCATGCGCATTCACGAGCGGGCCGGCCACCCGACCGCCGAGGTCTACGAGCTGCAGATCGAAGTGTGACCAACCCCACGAACAGGAGGATCCGCATGCCGCTCTTCATGGACACCCACAGCATCGACGGCGGAGTGAAGGCCGAGGACGTGGCCGGCGCTCACCGCGCCGACCTCGAGACCCAGGGCAAGTACGGCGTCAGCTACCTGCGCTACTGGGTCGACGAGAAGGAAGGGAAGATCTTCTGCCTGGTCGACGCCCCCGACGCCGAGGCCGCCAACCGCGTCCACCGCGAGGCCCACGGCCTCGTGGCCCAGTCCATCAGCCCCGTCATCGAAGGTCAGTGAGCGGTGCGCCGATTCGTACCCCGCAGTCTTGCCGCGCTTGCGGCCGGGGCACTCACGATTGGCGTCTTCGCGGGACCGGCGTTGGCGGCACCGCCCCTGTTCCACGAGGTGAAGGTGCCCTTCTCCGGCGTCCTCTCCGCGCCTGCCGGCGAGCTGTGCGACTTCAGCTACCAGCAGACCTACTCGGGTATGGACACCTTCACGGTCCTCAGCGACGGCACCGTCCAGGTGCTGGAGCAGGCGACGGACACGAACATCAACCTCGATACGGGCGAGTCACTCACTGAATCGATCTCGTACCACTACACCTTCTTCCCCGATGGCGGCTGGCAGCAGGTCGGCATCTTCTGGCAGCTCCGCGACGCTGACGGAAAGCTCGTGGTCATACACGCCGGCAACGTCGTCTTCGACGCGGACTTCAACGTCGTGAAGGTCACGCCCAATGCCACCCCCACCGACATGGCTACCTGGGCGGCCGTCATATGCCCCGCACTCGGAGGCAACCCCGCCTAGCCATGCCCAACCCTGCGGTCGCGATGCCAGCTGCCGGGCTGCGAGCCGCCTTCATCACCCTGGAGGAAACCAATGACATCGCTGTTTGACCCATTCCGAAGGCTGCTTCTGCGCCCTGCGGCAGCCGCGACGCTCAGCCTGGGCCTGGTGGCCGCATCCCTGGTGATCAGCACCCCGGTGAGCGCCCAGAGCGACATCAACTGCGCCGAAGCCGTCTCGAGCGCCCCGACCGGCCCCGCGACCGTGTCCGCAGCAACTCGAGGCTCGTTCGGCAAGGTGCTGGTCATCGGCGCCGGCGACTATGCCGGCTGCTCGCTGTACGTGCTCACGTCCGACGAGCTCCACGCGCTCAACGGCTCCGACTTCGCCTGCAGCGACAACGACAACCCTCTCGGGGCGGCGTGTGACACGATCCTGTGGCCCGCCCTCCTCACCGATGGTGCTCCGATAGCCGGGCCGGGCGTCAACCCCACCCTGCTCGGGACCGTGACCCGTACCGATATCCTGGGCGAACCGGTGCACCAGGTGACCTACGCCGGGCTCCCGCTGTATCGGTTCCTCTTCGATGAGGAGCCGGGCGAAATCGAGGGAGCCAACCTGTTCGACCCGGTGACCAGCCCCACGGGCACGTGGTACCTGGTCAACCCCAGCCGGGGCC
>CAYVLM010000432.1:0-1794 GCA_964452225.1 uncultured Steroidobacteraceae bacterium
CATCGCCTCGCCATCGGCTCCGTCGCGAAGCGGCTGGATCGAGGGGATGTTGAGGAAGGTGACCTGCGGTCCGTTCATCGCGTCGACCGTGTAGGCGTGGGGATCGGCGTCGAGCAGCGCGCGCTGCGCCGAGAGCGCCTGGCGCAGCGCGGACAGGGTGAGGCGACCCTCGGCGCCGAGGGACTCGGGCACGAGCGCGGAGACCTCCGCGTCGAGCTCCGACAGCCGCCGGGAGCAGCCGGCACGCTCCTCCGGGCGGATGGGAGCCAGCCGGTCGTCGTAGCGATGATCGCCGATCGCGGTCGCCTGCACGGGTTGGATGGCGCAGAACAGGTCCCAGAAGGAGTCCGCGAGCCGCGGGAGTGTGTCGTCGGGCATGCCGCCATGCTACCGACCGTGCGAGACTGGCGACGTGCCCGACAGCACGTCCCAGCTCCTCGCCTTCGCGCACCGGCTGGCGGACGAGACGGACCCCATGGCGCTCGACCACTTCCGCGGCGAGCTGACCGTGACCGCCAAGCATGACCGGACGCTGGTGACCCAGGCGGACACCGGCATCGAGGAGCGGCTGCGCGAGCGGATCTCCGCGGCGTACCCGCGCCACGGCATTCTGGGGGAGGAGCTCGGGTCCGATCCCGGGGACGGCGAGACGCGATGGATCCTCGATCCCATCGACGGGACGCACAACTTCGTGCGCGGGATCGAGATCTGGGCCACGCTCATCGCCGTGGAGCGCGCCGGTGAGCTGCTCGCCGCGGTCGTCTCCGCTCCGGCGCTGGGACGGCGCTGGTACGCCAGCCGCGGCGGGGGAGCGGGGAGCCGGTCCCGGGACGGGGAGCGTCCGATCCACGTCTCGGCGGTTGCCCGCCTGGCGGACGCGCAGGTCCTCTTCTCGACCCTGCGTTCGATCGACGCCGGAGGCCACGGGAATGGCCTGCGCCGCCTCGCGGCGTCCGCGTGGCGGGACCGCGGGTTTGGCGACTTCTGGGGCTACATGCTCGTCGCTTCCGGATCGGCCGAGGTGATGCTGGAGGTCGGGCCAACGCTGTGGGACCTGGCGGCGCCGGCGCTGGTCCTTCGCGAGGCCGGCGGTCGCATCACCTCGCTCGACGGCGCTGAGTCGATCAGCGGTCCCACCGCCCTCGCCACGAACGGCGTGCTCCACGAGGCTGTCCTGGCGACCCTCCGGGACGGGCCGGCCGCGGGCTAGCGGACCCCGGCGTTCTCCCGAAGGAGACCCTTGGTGCGCAGCCAGGCCTCGCTGCTCGGCTCGCGGCCCACGAAGTCCGCGAACATCGCGTCCCCGCTGCGGGAGCCGTTCGGCTCGAGGATCGCGCGCCGGTACGCGCGGCCGACCGCCGGAGAGAGGATCCCGTCGCGCTCGAACCGGGTCCACATGTCGTCGCCGAGGGCCTCTGCCCACAGGTAGCCGTAGTACCCGGCGTCGTAGCCGTTCATGAGGTGTCCGAACGAGCCAAGCAGGAACGTGCCGGCCGGATACGGGAGCCGGGTCACCTTGAACGTCTCGCGGAGGATCGCCTCGAGGTCCGGCTCGGGGTCGCCTGCATGCATCGCGAGGTCGAGCGTGCCGTAGAAGACCTGGATCGCCGCGCGCAGGCCGGCGTTCAGGGTCCGCGCGGCGGCGAGGCGCTCGACCAGCTCGACCGGGATCTGCGCCCCGGTTCGGTAATGCCGGGCGAAGCGCCGCACCACGTCCGGTTCCCAGGTCCAGTGCTCCATGATCTGGGAGGGGGCCTCCACGAAGTCCCACTCGGTCTCCGCGCCGGAGAACCG
>CAYVLM010000433.1:0-1790 GCA_964452225.1 uncultured Steroidobacteraceae bacterium
GCCAGGCCGGCGGCGCCCGCGCGACCCAGGACGGGGCCCAGCACCCACGCGAGCCCCCCGAAGCAGGCCGCCAGTCCTCCGACCCAGAGGGCGAAGCCGACGGCGGAGAGCGGCGGGATCTGGTCGCCGAGCGCGGCGTCACCGAATACGTTCGAGCTGATCGTGGTGCAGAGCGCGACGACCGTCATCGCCAGGGCCAGCATCGTCAGGTGCGCGGCGAGCTTCTCGAGCGCGATGCGCCGCCGGCCGAACGGGACCGCCGCCACGATGTCGAGGCTGCCCCGCCGCGCCTCGCCCGCCAGGGTGCCCGACAGGGCGAAGATGGACCACAGGGAGGCGCCGAGGGCGAAGACCGCCCCGTACTTCCAGCTCATGTAGCCGCCGAGGGTGCCGAGATCGACGGGCTTCCCGAACAGGTTGACCAGGTCCGGCGGCATGCTGCCGATGAGGGCGTTGACCTCGAGCCGCGAGGCGGGGGTGGGGAAGACGTTCGAGATGGCGGCGCCCATGAACAGGGCGAGGCCGCCCAGCAGGCCCGCCGCGATGATGAACGCGAGGCGGGAGTCGCGGATCGTCTTGGCGTAGATGCTTCCGAAGCCGTAGATGCGGCTCAGGGGCGTCGGCGGGCTGATCGCCCGCCGCGCGAGGGCGGCGTCAGCGCTCATCGGCCTGCACCTCGACTGCCGCCTGTCCGTACTGGGCCAGGAAGGTCTCCTCGAGGCTCGGCTCGCGGCTCACGAAGTCGAGCAGCTCGTACCTGGCCGCCGCCTGGACGACCGGGGTGATGGCGCCCGAGACGCGCATCCGCAGGACGTGGTCGCTCGCGGCGACGTCGGTCACCCCCGGCAGCGCCTCGAAGACGTCCGTCGGGACCGGGCCGGCGAAGCGCAGCTCCACCTGGTGGTGCGCAAGGTCGCGGAGCGCCTCGACCCGGTCGACCTTCACCAGGCGACCCTCCCGGATGATCGCCACGCGGTCGCAGGTCCGCTCGACCTCGGAGAGGATGTGGCTGGACAGGAAGACGGTCCGTCCCTCCTTCTTCGCCTCGCGAACGAGCCCGTAGAAGGACTGCTGGACCAGGGGGTCCAGTCCCGATGTCGGTTCGTCCAGGATCAGCAGCTCCGGCTGATGCTGCAGGGCGATGACGAGCCCGATCTTCTGCTTGTTGCCCTTCGAGTACTCCTTGAAGCGACGGCCCGCGTCGATCTCGAAGCGCTCGATAAGCGAGCGCTGGTAGGCCCGGTCGACGCCGCCGCGCAGGTTCGCGAAGTAGTCGAGGGTCTGGCCGCCGGTGAGCCGGTCGTAGAGGGTGAACTCCCCGGGGATGTAGCCAACCCGGGCGTGGATCGCGGACGGGTCGACGGTCGAAGTGATGCCGAAGACCCGAGCGACGCCGCTCGTCGGCCGGATCAGGTCGAGGATCGTGCGGATGGTGGTCGTCTTGCCCGCACCGTTTGGCCCGAGGAAGCCGAAGACCTCTCCGGGTTCGACCTGCAGGTCTACGTCGATGATCCCGCGGTGCGACCCATAGGACTTGGTCAGCTTCTCGGTCTCGATGATGGCGTTCATGCGGTTGGTTCCTTCACGATGGGTGGCTCACGAGAACCACATCTGGATGGTCGCCTCGTCGACCATGGGGAGGGACCCGGGGGCCGCCCCGAGGACGCGCTCGTAGGCGGTGGCGTAGGAGGCGAAGGTGCGCTCGACGGTCTCCAGCGGCACGGCGTTGGCCATGCGGGCCACGTAGAGGTCGCCAGCCGTCTCCTGGGCTCCGAGGATGAGGGCGACCA
>CAYVLM010000434.1:0-1789 GCA_964452225.1 uncultured Steroidobacteraceae bacterium
CAGCACGTCCTTGGCCGACCACTCGCCGATGCGGCGTGGCGCGTCGCGCACCGCCGGAGCGAGCAGCGCGAACAGGTCGCGTTCCGCATCGCGGGTTGCGGCCAGCATCTCGACGAGGTCGGCGTGGAGCGGCGAGGCGGCCGCGGAAGCGCCGTTCACCATGGCCCGAGATGGTACCCGAGCCGTCGAGGGAGGCGGGTCAGCTCGCGGAGCCACCAGGCGGGCCGCTTTCCCTCCTCCTCGCCATCCTCGCGGCGGACGATCGCCTCGCGCAGGATGCGTGCCCCGAGGTAGCGGAACGGCTCCGGGGGAAGCGAGCGGGGCACACCGTCGACGAGGGGGAGGCGGGTGATCGGCTCGTCGCTGCCAAGCACCCGCGCGGCCAGGATGCGGCCGGCCAGGTGCGAGGGGGCGACGCCGTTGCCCGAGTATCCGAAGGCAAAGTGCACGCGGCCGCCGGCAAGGGCGCCGATGCGCGGCAGGTGGTCGGCGGAGACGTCAATGGGACCGCCCCACATGTCGGTCAGCGCCACGTCGCCGAGCTGCGGGAAGAGCCGCCGGAAGGCGGCCGCCGCGCGCCGACCCGAGGCCAGGTCGTCCACGAAGGAGCGGCCGATGCGGCCGCCATACCCGGGACGGCCGCCGCCCGCCCCCAGCGCGATCCGGCCCTCGCGGGTGACGTGCAGGTAGTCGACGCTGAAGCGAGCGTCCACGATCGACTCGCCGCCGGTCCAGCCCAGCCGCTCGCGGACGAGGTCGCCGATTGGCTCGGTGCGCACCATCCAGCTGCTCCACGCCAGGAGCGAGCGCTGGAACGGGCGCCAGCCGGCGGCCCAGGCGTTGACCGCCAGGACCGCCTGGCGGGCGGCCAGCTCGCCCTCGCCGGCCTCGCTGGTCGTGTGCAGCCGGAGGCCCGATCCGGATGGCTCGATGCCGATGACCCGGGTCCCCTCGTGGACTGCCACCCCGCGCTCGAGGCAGACGCGCCGCAGCCCGCGGGCCAGCCGCGCGGGGTGGACGGTGGCGCCGTCAGCCATGAGCGCCGCGCCACGAAACCGCGGCGACCGGCAGCGGTCCGCGACCGCCTCAGCGTCCAGCTCGCGAAAGGCGTCAGCCACGCCCACCGCGCGGGCCGCCTCCACGGACGGGCGCCAGGTGCCGTCGTGCAGCGGCGTGGTGCTGACGGTGAGCATGCCGCCGAGGCGGAAATGCGCGTCGACGCCGTGGCCCTCGCACCAGCGGCCGATCTCGTGCACCGATGCCGCCACCTCCCCCGCGCAGGCCAGCGCGTCCGCATCGCCGTAGAGCGCGCGGAGGGTGGCCAGCTCGTCCCACCAGCCGTTGGCGAAGCCCCCGTTGCGGCCCGACGGACCGCCGCCGCAGATGTCGGCGTCGAGGACCGCGACCCCCAGGCGCGGATCGCGCTCCAGCAGCTGCCAGGCCGTCCACAGGCCGGTGTAGCCGCCCCCGACGATCGCCACGTCCGTCGAGCGGCTCCCGAGGAGCGGAGCGGCGGGCGGCGGGTCGCCCTCGTCGGCCAGCGCCTCCCGCAGCCACGGGCTGCGAGCGTCGCCCGCGGGACGCAGGGCGAGATCGCGCGCGGTCAGCTGCGGCGCCATCTCCCCTGCCCTTGCCTCGGCAAACGGTTGCGGTTGACGGAATGCTTCATCGTGTGCTAAATATCCTGCTCCCCAGAACCGTTAGGAACCACTGAACCGAGCAACCATGGCTACCTCCGCGGCCCTTTCGGTCGCCGACCAGATCATGACCCTCATTGCCCCGCTCATGG
>CAYVLM010000435.1:0-1788 GCA_964452225.1 uncultured Steroidobacteraceae bacterium
GGAGCCGATCCGGCCCAACATCGATTCCTGGCTGCAGGAGATTCCGCGCTGGGGAGCCGACATCGGCATCGCGTTCGACGGGGATGCCGACCGGGTCGGGATGGCGACCGAGGAGGGGGTCTTCGTCAACCAGCTGCAGGTGTTCGGGCTGCTGTACTGGTACCTGCTCGACGTGCGCGGGCAGATCGGGCCCGCGGTCTACACCGTCACCACGACATCCATGGTGCAGCGCCTGGCCGAGCGCTACGGCACGGAGGCGTACGAGACGGGCGTCGGCTTCAAGTTCGTTGGCCCCAAGATGACCGAGACCGACGCGGTGATCGGCGGGGAGGAGTCGGGCGGTTTCGGATTCGGGATGCATATCCCCGAGCGTGACGGGCTCGCGTCCGGCCTCTTCCTGCTCGACCTGTGGCTGACGAAGGGCCGCCGCGCCTCCGAGGTGCTCGCCGAGCTCCAGGCGCTCGCCGGCCCGAGCTACTACAACCGGATCGACATCCGCTTCCGCCGCGCCGGGTACGACGCGCTGAAGGCCGGCACCCTGGCCCGGCTGGAGGAGGAGGCGCCGGCGAGCCTCGCGGGCCGGGAGGTGGTGCGCCGCCAGGCGCTGGAGACCGGGGACGGGTTCAAGTTCCACCGCGACGACGGCTCCTGGATGCTCATTCGCTTCAGCGGAACGGAGGCGCTGCTGCGCATCTACGCCGAGGCGCGCTCGCCGGCCGACGTGGACGCCCTCCTCGCCGAGGGGCGCTCCATAGCGTCCGAGGGCGTGGGGTCGGGCTCGTAGCTCGTGGACGCGCGCGACTTCTTCGGCTACAAGCATCCCGACGAGGAGCCCGGACGCCGCGCCGAGGAGACAGACGAGGCGGACGAGCGGACGCCGCTCGCCGAGGAGGTCATCACCCTCGACGATCCGGCGACGCTGCGGCGGATCGACGCCAACGACATGCTCGGGCGCGTGGGCGCCCTGCCCAGGCAGCTTGCCCAGGCACGCCGCATCGCCGCCGCCACGCCGCTCGACGATCGCTACCGGGCCGTTGACTCCGTCCTGGTCCTCGGCATGGGCGGCTCGGCGGTCGGCGCGGACCTGGTGGCCGGCATCGCCGGCGATCGACTGCGGGTTCCGCTCGTGGCGCATCGCGACTACGACCTGCCGGGATGGGCGGGTGAGCGGACCCTGGTCGTGGCCGCCAGCCACTCGGGGGAGACGGTCGAGACCCTGACCGCGGCACGCGCCGCGCTGGAGCGCGGGCTTCCGCTCGTCGCGATCACGACCGGCGGCGCGCTCGCCGCGGCAGCAGCCGCGCACGGAGCACCCTGCCTGCGCTACCAGCTGCCCGGCCAGCCGCGTGCGGCGGTCGGGTTCGGCGTGGGGCTCCTTCACGACCTGCTGGTGAACGCCGGTCTGCTGACGGACCCGGATCCGCTGGCCCCGGCGGTGGAAGCGGTCGAGAGCATCCTGGAGCGCAACGCCCCGGAGGTGGAGACCGGCGCGAACTCCGCCAAGCAGCTGGCATGGGCGCTGTTCGGCCGCATCCCGGTCGTCTACGGGGCCGGACCGCTTGCCGCCGTCGCCCGCCGCTGGAAGACGCAGCTGAACGAGAACGCCAAGTCGTGGGCGGCAAGCGAGCCGATGCCGGAGGCAAACCACAACGCCATCGAGGGCTCGCTCAACCCCCGCGAGCTGTCCGATGCGCTCTACGTCGTGCAGCTGCGCGATCCGGAGGAGCCCGCAGCGATCGCGGAGCGCTACCGCGTCGTTGAGGAGCTGCTTGGCGAGCGGGCCACGAA
>CAYVLM010000436.1:0-1773 GCA_964452225.1 uncultured Steroidobacteraceae bacterium
CATCGACGAGAGCGAGGTGCTGACGCCCGCGGACGAGGAGCACCACATCGACAAGCACCAGTTCAAGGTGCCGTTCGTGTGCGGCTGCCGCAATCTCGGCGAGGCGCTGCGGCGCATCGGCGAGGGAGCGGCCCTGATCCGGACCAAGGGCGAGGCCGGCACGGGGAACATCGTAGAGGCGGTGCGGCACATGCGCGCGGTCCAGAAGGGGATCCACGAGCTCTCGGCGCTGCGCACCGACGAGCTCTACGCAGCGGCAAAGGAGCTGCGCGCGCCGCTCGACGTGGTCCAGCGCACCGCCGAGCTCGGCGAGCTGCCGGTGCCCAACTTCAGCGCCGGGGGCGTCTCCACGCCGGCCGATGCGGCCCTCATGCGGCAGCTCGGGGCCCAGGCCGTCTTCGTCGGGAGCGGGATCTTCAAGAGCGAGAGCCCGGAGCGCTACGCGCGCGCGATCGTCAAGGCCACGACCCACTACGACAACCCGGAGATCCTCGCCGAGGTGAGCGCCGGCCTGGGTGAGCCGATGCATGGCCTGGAGCTCGGCGAGATCCCGGCCGAGGAGCGGCTCGCCGTCCGGGGCTGGTAGCCGCCGCCATGGAGCGACCCGCCAGCGGGCGCCGGCCGCGGGTCGGCGTCCTCGCCGTCCAGGGTGCGGTCCGCGAGCACGTGGCCGCCATCCGGGCGGTCGGTGCCGAGCCGGTCGAGGTTCGCCTTCCCCGCGATCTCGCCGATCTCGACGCGCTCATCCTGCCGGGCGGCGAGAGCACCACGATGCGCACCCTGATCGACGAGTACGGCCTCCGCGAGCCGATCATGGCGCTGGCGCGGGCGGGCGCCCCCGTGCTCGGGACCTGTGCCGGGATGATCCTGCTCGCGGAGCGCATGGCCGAAGGGGACGCAGCGGTCCTTCCCCTGCTCGACATCGAGGTCCGCCGCAACGCGTACGGACGCCAGCTCGACAGCTTCGAGGCCGAGATCGATCTGCCGATGATCGGCGAGGAGCCGCTCCACGGCGTCTTCATCCGCGCCCCGGTGGTCAGCGACGTCGGGCCGCGCGCCGAGATCCTGGCGGTCGACCCGCACGGGCGACCCATCGCGGTGCGCCAGGGACGCGTGCTGGCGACCGCGTTCCACCCGGAGCTGACCGGCGACCGACGGCTCCACGCCCTCCTGCTCTCGATGCTGGAGCCCCGGGCCGGCGAGGCGCCGGCGGGCACGGCGGAGGTCCGGACGTGACGAACGTCGGCGGCTCGATCCGCGCCGCGCGGCTGACCGATCGCCAGGCGCTGGTCGATCTCTCGCGTCGCGTCCACAGCGCCGGCGACGCCCACCGGCGCAGCCTCGGCGTCCCGGCCTCCGCGGAGCCGACGCCGGCAATCAGCCTGGCAACGCTGATTCCGACCTGGCTGCCACTTCGTCCGCCATCGGTCCATCTCGTGGCCGAGCAGGACGGGCAGCTGCTTGGCAGCTGCCGGGCGATCGAGGAGCCGCACCGCGAGGACTGGGTGATCATCGAGCTCGATGCGGCGGAGGGACCGATGGCCGCCGAGGTCCGCTGGACCCTGCTGCAGGGTCTCATCGAGGAGGGAGCGAAGAAGAACGTCGCCCGGTACCACGTCGCCTGCAGCGACGTGCGCGAGAACCTGGAGCTCTTCGGGCAGGCGAGCTTCATGGCCTACGCGCAGGAGGAGATCCTGTACCTGGCCCCGGCCGCGGAGCGTGGCCCCGCGGGCTGGCTGCGCCGCGCGCTGGGCCGCACGCGGTCTCCCCGCG
>CAYVLM010000437.1:0-1758 GCA_964452225.1 uncultured Steroidobacteraceae bacterium
CGCCAGCCTTTGCGCGACTCGCCGTAGAATCCGCGCGCCACCATGGACCGGAGCACGGCCGGCACGCGCAGCGCGGCGAGGAAAGCAACGCTGACGAGGAACGTCGCGCCGTCCACGGCGATTGCGCCGCCCGGTCCGATGACCCGACGAGGACGCCGGCCACCGCCGGCCCGACCATCCAGCCGAAGTTGTCGCTCATGCCCATGAGCGCGTCGGCCTGCTGGAGGCGAGCGCCCGGCACGATCTGCGTCAGCAGGGGGCCGGCCGCCGGCCCGAAGAACGCCTCGGCGGCGCCGTGGCACGCGGCGAGCAGCGCGAGCTGCCAAACCCGCGCCGAGAGGCGCCTTGAAAGCCGGGGTCTCATTCGTCGACCCGGGCGCGAGCCGGGGCCGCAGGACCGGTCCGTGGACGGTGACGACGAGGGGCTGACGGTCGCGCCGCGCGGGTATGAACCGGGCGGCGAAAGAGGAGGGACCGATGCCGATCTTCGAGTGGCGCAGCGTCATGCCGGCGTCCGCCGACGAGGTGTTCGCGTATCACGCCAGACCCGGCGCGTTCCGCCGGCTCGCGCCTCCCTGGCAGAAGCTCAGGGTGCGTGAGGAGACCGGCGACGTGACCGCCGGGTCGGTCGCGTTCGACGTCTGGTTCGGCCCCGTCAAGCGGCATTGGGTGGCGGAGACGGGCAGCGCCATGCCGGGGCGTCAATTCGTGGACCGGCAGGTCGACGGGCCGTTCGCGGCGTGGGAACACGTGCACCGGTTCCTGCCGATCGACGGCGAGAAGAGCGAACTCTTCGACCACGTCGAGTACCGGCTGCCGGCCGGGGGGTTCACCGACGCCGTCGGTGAGGGCCCGGTCGGCAAGGCGCTCTCGCGCCTGTTCCGGTTCCGTCACGAGCGGACGCGGCTCGACCTCGGGCGGCATGCAGTGTGGGCGGGCCGCCCGCGACTCACCGTGGCGATCGCGGGCGCGAGCGGCCTCATCGGTTCGCACCTCGCGGACTACCTGACCACGGACGGGCACACGGTGGTCAGGCTGGTGCGCGGCAAGGACGCCGGCCCGGGCGAGATCCCGTGGGACCCCTCGACCGGGGCGTTGTACCACGGAGCGCTCGAGGGGGTGGACGCGGTGATCAACGTCTCCGGGGTCAACCTCGCCGCTCTCTGGACTGCCGCCAGGAAGCAGGCGATCCTGGACAGCCGTGTGCAGACCACGCGTACGCTCGCCGAGGCGGTCGCACGCATGGATCGGCGGCCGGCGGTGTTCATCAGCGCTTCCGCGGTGGGCGCCTACGGCTCCCGCGGCGGTGAGGCCGTCACCGAGCAGACCGGGCGCGGCGAAGGGTTCCTGGCCGACGTCTGCCGGGCCTGGGAGGAGGCTGCCGAGCCCGTCCGGAACGCCGGCGTCCGCCTGGTCCACCCGCGGTTCGGCCTGATCGTGAGCGCGTCGGGAGGCGCCTTCGCCGCCATGTTGCCCGCGTTCAAGGCCGGGCTCGGCACGCGTATCGGCCGCGGCGACCAGTACTGGGCGTGGGTCGGACTGGACGACGTGCTCGCGGCGCTGGAGTGGATCCTGCACGATGAGGCGCTCGAGGGCCCGGTCAACGTGACCGCGCCCGAGCCGCTGACCAACCGCGAGGTGACCAGGACGCTGGGCGAGGTGCTGCGCCGCCCGGCGGCGCTCGCGGCCCCGGGCATCGTGGTGCGCCGCGGCACGCTCGGAATGGGTGAGGAGATGCTCCTGGCCAGCCAGCGGGCG
>CAYVLM010000438.1:0-1750 GCA_964452225.1 uncultured Steroidobacteraceae bacterium
GGCTGGCCGCCAGCTCGCGGTCCCGGGTGAGGCAGTAGACAATCGACTCGGACGGCATCGGGCGCCAAGCGTAGCATCGGCGCAACCGACGTCGGCCTCCGCGTAGCCGCCAGTCCTCGCGGGAGGGGTCACGGCCGAGATGAAGGGAACCCTGCAGTCCACGCGCCGGAAGAAGGCCTTGGGACCTGTGGTCGTGGTCCTGGGCAGCGTGACGCTCGTGCTCGTGGCAACCCTGCTGCTGCGGGGCGGTCATTCAGGCGCGCTCAACGCAGTCACTGACTCGACGAAGCAGAACGGTCTGCGCCTCGAGCTCGTCGTGGGCAAGGGCACGTACGCGCCGAACGAGCCGATAACCGCGAGCGCTACGCTCACCAACATCGGGTTGCGAGCGGTCTCCGTGTCCAGTGACGGGCTCATGTGGTCCTCCATCCTTGACCTCGACGGCTCGTGAAGCCTTCAGGACAGCGGCGCGGCGCGCCTCATGTGCGGCTCGCACACCCTCCAGCCAGGGACGCCCATGGAGGTCACCTCCACCGGCAAGGTGCAGCCGGCCGCGACGCTGCCGGTGACCCTCGTGATGCTGGAGGCGATCGCCTACCTCACCACGCTCTACGAGACGCTCGGACCCGACTGGATGATGCCCGAGCGCTTCCGCTTCGGCGCCTCGTCGCTCCTCAACGACGTGCTGATGCAGATCCGCAAGGAGCGGACCGGGCGCTACAGCGGGACCGACCACTTCACCATCGACCAGGCGCTACAGTCGTCCGCATGGAGGTCAGCGTCGAGGCGGGCACGGTCGTCGTCTACTCCGACATCGGCTGTCCCTGGGCCCATGTCGCCGTCTGGCGGCTGCACGACGCCCGGCGCCGGTTGCGCCTGGCGCACACGGTGCGCTTCGACCACCGCGTCTTCCCGCTCGAGCTGTTCAACTCCGAGCCCACGCCGCAGCCGTCTCCCGCGGAGATCGGTGTGTGCGCTGCGCTCGCACCACGCGCCGGGTGGCAGGCCTGGTCCGCACCCGACCGCTGGTGGCCGGTGACAACCCTCCCGCCTATGGAGGCGGTGCAGGCGGCCAAGGAGCAGTCGCTCGCTGCCTCGGAGGAGCTCGACATCGGCCTGCGACGCGCCTTCTGGGGCGAGAGCCGCTGCATCAGCCTGCGCCACGTCATCCTGGAGGTCGCCTCGCAGTGCCCGTCGCTGGACCTGGCGCAGCTCGCCGACGCCATGGACGCCGGGCGGGCGCGCCGCCTGCTCTTCGAGCAGTGGGAGGTCGCGAAGACCGATGCCGTGGCCGGCTCGCCGCACCTGTTCACCCCCGACGGCTGGAACGGCGAGAACCCGGGACCCGAGATCGACTGGCGCGAGCAGGCGGGCGAGTGGATTCCCACCCTGATCGGCGATGACGCGACCGCGTACGAGACCATCGTCCGCCGTGCCGCCGACTGAGCGATCTCACGCCGCCGGGGGGCCGGTCGTTTCACCTGGCGTGCGACTGCCGCCCTTCCAGTCCCTGGTCGACGCGCATGCCCGCGAGCTGCACCGGTTCCTGGTCGCCTCCATCGGCGCTGGCGACGCGGAGGACTGCCTCCAGGAGACGCTGCTCTCGGCCCTGCGTGCCTACCCCCGGCTGCGGGACGCCTCGAATCTCCGCGGCTGGATCCTGACGGTCGCGCATCGCAAGGCGATCGACCACGTGCGCTCGCGCCGGCGCCAGGCGATCCCGGTCGCGGATGTGCCCGAGCGGGCGTCG
>CAYVLM010000439.1:0-1748 GCA_964452225.1 uncultured Steroidobacteraceae bacterium
GCCCCCAACAGGCTGCCGGGCCCTTGACGGGCGCGTTGGGGCCATGCAGGCTGGACGTCGGAAGGGGGACCTGAGATGCCCCAGGCAGTTGGCGGCTTCGTTCTGACCGGCGGCTTGCCCGCGGGTGGCGCGCTGCCGTGAGATCCAAGGGGGAGCAGCTGAACGGCCCGGCTCGGAGCCTCCCGAGCAGCAGCGGCAGCGGGCGCTGAAGCGGTGGGCTACCTGCGTGTTCGGCGGTCCGTCTCCCTCGGGAGGGGCGTGCGCCTGAACGTGAACAAGCGCGGCCTGGGCGTTTCCGCGGGCGTGCGGGGCATGCGCTACTCGGCGAACACCAGCGGTCTGGGCACGCGCTCGGTGGGCATCCCGGGCACCGGCGTTTACTGGGTCGATCGCAGATACCCCGGCAAGACCTCGAGTGGGCGCGGTGGCACGGGGTCCCGTGAGGCGCGATCGCCTGGGGCGGTCGTCACGCCCGCGACCGCGGACCAGCTCATCCCCAAGCCCGGCCTCTTCGCCTCGAGCACCGAGCGCCGCTTCCGCGATGGCCTGGTCGCCTACCTGCGCCAGGACTGGGAGGCGGCGGTGAACGCCTTCCAGCAGGCATCCACCTCGGACACCCGCAACCTGAGCGACGACTTCCTGCTTGGTGCCTCCCTGGTGCGCCTGGAGCGCAGGCGCGAGGCCATCGCCTGCTTCGAGAAGGTCGTCTCCAGCCACATTGGCCTGCCGGACCAGCTGATGACCAAGTTCGTGCCGGGCCAGCTCGCCATGCAGCTGCCGATCACCGAGCGCGTGACGGCGTCGCTCGCCTTCAACTCGGTGGGCGCGGCGCTGATCCTGGCCGAGCTCTACCAGGAGGAGCGGCGCCTGTCGGACGCCATCGGCCTGGTCCAGAAGCTCCACGCAGAGTTTCCGAACGACCGGGCCATCACCCTCTCGCTCGCCGACCTGCTCTACGACGACGATGACTTCGAGGGCATCGTGGAGGTCAGCCAGGGCATCGAGAACACCGACACCTTCTCGCTGGCCATCCTCCACCTCAAGGCCAAGGCGCTCGCCAACCAGGGCCTGGTGGCGCCCGCCGTCGAGGTCCTCTCCGCCTGCCTGCGTCGCACGGCGAACCGCGATCCCGACCTGCTCAAGGAGATCCGCTACAACCGCGCCGAGGCGTACGAGCTCCTGGGCGACAAGCGCCACGCCAGGGCGGACTGGACCAAGCTCGTCGCCATCGATCCCTTCTACCGCGACGCCCGCCAGCGGCTCGAGCAGCAGCGAGCATGATGCGATTCGCCTCCGGAAGCCGAATCCTGCTTCGGGAGGTCGCACAGGGTCAGCTCTGGGCGGAGCGTCCTGCGCTGGTCGTCGAGGACTCCCCTGCCCTGCTGGCGTGCTACGTGCCCGCGGGCACGCGCTGGCTGCGCCCCGTACCGGACGACGGCGAGCCGCCACGGCTCCCCACCGGCACCTGGCACCTCGCGGACAGCGCGACGGCCAATCACGCGCTCTATCTCGTCTCGCCCGGTGCGGCGCATGCCATCCACCTGTGGTGGACGCCAACGGACTGGACGTTCCACAGCTGGTACGTGAACCTGCAGACACCGCTGCGCCGGACCGATGCCGGCTTCGACTACCTGGATCAGCTGCTGGACATCGTCATCGCGCCGGACCTGTCGTCCTGGCGCTGGAAGGACGAGGACGAGCTGCGCTGGGCGGTCGATGCTGGCCTGATGTCCGCGCGGACCGCAGGC
>CAYVLM010000440.1:0-1738 GCA_964452225.1 uncultured Steroidobacteraceae bacterium
TGGGCGCGGAGTTCGTCGACCAGGCGTGCTGCGTCCAGCTCGGACCTCACCTCCGTGTCCTTGATACGTCAGATGCCGCGGAAGGCCGGCAGCGGGTGAACGAAAGCGACGCTGGTCGCCGGACTCCGGCGATCACGACCGACCTCCAGCATCGCCGCATCCGGCCCTCGCCAGGTGGCACGCTCATCATCCTGGCACGGACGAACCACGATCTCGTGTTTCCCTGGCAGCCCGAGGACCTCATGGACGCTGGGAGGCCGAACGGCCCTTTGGGTGTCCTCGACCCCTGGTGATAATCAGCACGGCGACTGCGTTGCCCGGGAGGGGGGAGACATGGCAGACCCGATGGCCAGGAGCCAGACCCGCGGCTGGGGACCGACCGCGCTCCTCATCGGCGGGCTGGCGGTGGTGGGCCTTGCCCTGCTGATCGTGCCCGGCTGGATCGTGCCCGCACCGACGCCGGCCCCGGGACCTGCTTCGGGATCACCGCACGCATCCGTTTCCTTCCCGCCCAGCGCCTACCGCTCGATCGACTGGCAGGTGGCGGGACTGGGCGCCGGATCCGACGGCGCCTCTGTGCTGGGCTTCACCCTGGCCGGAGAGCGCCTGGTGGCCATCGGGTCGCGCGACTTCGAGCCCCTGGCCTGGTGGTCCGACGACGGTGGGTCGACCTGGACCGCGGCCCCGAGCATGACGGCACCCGCCCCGGCCCCGGTCGAGGGCGCGGTGGCCCTGCCGCTGAGCCTGGCTGCCTCGGGGTCGCGGGTCGCGGTGGCCGGGGTGTGGCTGGATCCGAAGACACGGGGGAGCCTGGGTCCGATGGTCTGGGTCTCGCCCGACGGCAGCAGCTGGCAGGCATACGACCTGTCGGCCACGATGCCCGACGTGGTGCTCGGCAGCCTGACCGGCACGGCCGATGGTTTCTATGCGGCGGGGTGGTTGTCGGCGAGTGGCGCGCCCGGCTGGTGGCAGTCGTTCGAGGGCATCGTGTGGGGTCCGGTTGACGTCACCGGCCTCGTCGGCCTGTCCATGACGCCGCCCGCGGTGCTCTGGACGCCGGATCTCATCCTGGCGGCCAGCGGCTCCGGCGGGCCTGCCAGCGCCCGTCCGGCGGTGTGGGCCGCCGACCAGGGGCTCGAGTTCGCGCAGGTCTTCACCGACCAGGAGACATGGGGATCGATCCGGGCTCTGGCCCAGGCCGACTATGGCTTCGTGGCCGCCGGCCAAGTGCAGGACAACCCAGGCGACACGGCCACCGGCCATCTCGCGGTCTGGATCTCGGCCACCGGACGCGACTGGCAGCGGCTCGCCGTCGACACCCCCGTCGGCACCCGTGCCACCGCGGTGGCCGCCAACACCGCCGGTGCCCTCGTCATCGGCACCTCCACGGCGGCTCAGACGGCGGAGGCATGGTTCCTGCCCGGCGGAGCCGGCGTGCCGAGCGTGGTCAGGCTGCCCTTCGGCGCTCGGTCAGTGGTTGCCCTCCCGGACCGCTTCGTGGTGCTCGGCGTGTGCCCGCCCGAGGACGCCTGCACAGGACCGATGGTGGCCATTGGCCGTCCATCGCAAGCGGCGGAGGCTCCGACACCGACCCTGCCGCCCAGATGAGGTGTGCTGCTCCAACCTCGAAAGGACCTCTCGGCCAACCGCAGAAAGTGGTGCCATCGAGCACGGATGCCAAGGATCTGCCGGCCTGCCGCTGGCGCCAGCTTGGAAGATGAAGCAGATACGAAGCGTA
>CAYVLM010000441.1:0-1736 GCA_964452225.1 uncultured Steroidobacteraceae bacterium
CCGTGCCCTCGTCCTCCACGACCGTCCCCTCGTCGTGGACCTCATCACCCTGACCCTGAACCACGGCGTCTTCGAGGTGCGCGCGGCGAGCAACCTCGACGAGGCGGAGGCGAACCTCGCCGACTGGCGTCCGCACATGGCCGTGGTCGACATGGACAATGATGACAGCACCGCCCTGCTGCGGCGGCTCGGCGTATCGAACACGCTGAGGGGCAGCGTGACCCCGGTGCTGGGCCTCACGCGACGCGGCGACCTGAAGACGAAGCTGCGGGCCTTCGACCTCGGAGTCGACGACATCCTGACCGTTCCCTTCTCGCCGGAGGAGCTGCTCGCCCGGTCCATCGTCATCACCCGGCGAGCATCAGGAACCGATCGGCCGATCATCCCGACCATCAGGCTCGGCGAGATGGAGATCGACATCGTGAACCGCCAGGTCCGCGCGGGGAGCTCCATCGTCCACCTCAGCGGCATCGAGCAGAGCCAGCCGAGCCGGACGCGTCGTATCCAGGGATGACATCCTGGATGCCATCTGGGGCACCGACTTCGTCGCTGAAAGCAACATCGTGGACCGCCACATCCGCAGCCTGCGCATCAAGCTCCAGAACGACTATCGCAGACCGCGCTTTATCGCCACTGTCCCCGGCCAGGGCTACCGGTTCATCCCCACCTTCTCCAACCGCGGTTGGAGTCGCGAGGAGGGGGCGACGCCCGGCTGACCGTCCGCGGAGAGCGCGCGTCAGGCGCCGTCGGCATCGGGCCCGGACAGCGCCACGCCGCGGCCTGGCGCATGGCGAAGTCATGGCAGCGTTGTGATGACGAGCTCCAGAAGGAAGGCGACGGTACCCTGGGATGATCACAACCGGTGGAGGCAGCGGCTCGAGGCCCGCACGCTCGGACGCGTTCGTGTTCTTTGGCGCGACCGGGGACCTGGCGTTCAAGCAGATCTTCCCCGCCCTTGCCGGTCTCATCCGCGACAACGGCTGGACGATGCCGATTATCGGTATTGCGCGGCACGGTGACGTTGCGGGGCTTCGGGATCGCGCTGCGCAGAGCCTGGAAGCGCATGGGATCAAGGGCGCGGCGGTCCGCCATCGGCTCCAGCAGCAGCTGCGCTTCATCAACGGGTCGGACGACGACCCCGATACGTTCCGCCGGCTGCGCGCCGAGCTCGGCACGGCGCAACATCCGCTCCATTACCTCGCGATCCCGCCGGCGCTCTTCGGCGAGGTCGTGCGCCTGCTGGGTGAGTCTCATTGCGCCGATGGCGCCCGCGTCATCGTCGAGAAGCCGTTTGGACGGAACCTCGTTGGCGCGAAGCGACTCAACGCGACACTCCACACCGTCTTTGGCGAGGACCAGATCTTCCGGATCGACCACTACCTGGGCAAGGAGCCGGTACAGAATCTGCTCTACTTCCGGTTCGCCAACCGTTTCCTGGAGCCGATCTGGAACGCGAATCACGTCGCCTCGCTGCAGATCACGATGGCCGAGGCGTTCGGCGTCGCCGACCGGGGTGCGTTCTACGACAGCGCTGGAGCGATCCGCGACGTGGTCCAGAACCACCTCCTCCAGACGGTCAGCATCCTGGCCATGGAGGCGCCCTCGGGCTCCAGCGCCGAGGCCGTGCGCAACGAGCAATACAAGGTCCTCGACTCCATCGCGCCCCTCCGACCCGAGGACGTCGTGCGGGGGCAGTATCGAGGCTATCGCGACGAGCCGGGTGTGGCGCCCGACAG
>CAYVLM010000442.1:0-1729 GCA_964452225.1 uncultured Steroidobacteraceae bacterium
CCGGGGCGATGACGACCGCGTCAGCCGCCTCGGCCAGCTCGACGTGCGCGATCTGCTGCTCGGCGTCGAGCTCGAGCACCGAGCTGACGACCGGGCGATGGGTGAGGCTGGCGAAGGTGAGCGGCGCCACGAAGGCGGTTGCGGCCCGGGTCATCACCACGTCGACCGTGGCCCCGAGCTCCATGAGCCGGCGGACGAGGAGCACCGCCTTGTAGGCGGCGATGCTGCCGCTGACCCCGACCACGATGCGACGGCCTGCCAGTGCAGCCCGCTCGTCGCTCATTGGCGAGCTCCCGACGAGAGCGGCTCGTGCCGCTCGGCGCGGGCGCCGCCGCGGACGGCATCCCAGGCGTAGCGGATGCCGCGAAGGGTGAGGTCCGGCTCGACGGCGTCGATGCCGGCGACGTCGGCGAGCCACGGCTCCTGCGTGTATCCCCCCGTGGCGACCACGGTGATGCGGGCGCCGGCAGGGGAGCGCGCGGCAAGCTCGGCTCGCAGGGCGCCAAGCAGGCCGTTGACGAGGCCGATGTAGCCGATGACCGTCCCGCTCTGCATGGCGGCAACGGTGTCCGAGCCGATCGCCCGCTCGGGACGCCGCAGATCGATCCGGGGGAGCTTGCCCGCCCGCCTGACCAGCGCCTCCAGCGAGAGCCCGAGGCCGGGGGCGATCGCCCCGCCGATATAGGCGCCATCGGCGCTCACGAGGTCGAAGTTGGTGCTGGTGCCGAGGTCGACAACGATTGCCGGTCCGCCGCGCTCGGTGCGGATGGCGAGCGCGTTCACCAGCCGGTCGGCGCCGGCCTCTGCCGGCCGGTCGATCTCGATGGCCAGCACCCCGGCGAGGGTGGTGGCATCGATCAGCAGCGGCGTCACTCCGGTGCGACCGCTGACCATCCGCTCGATGGTCGCGGTGAGCGGCGGCACCACGCTGGCCACGGCGACGGCGTCGACCGCCCCGAGACCGGCCCCGTCGAGGGCCATCAGGCCGCCCAGGAGCGCCGCCAGCTCATCCTCGGTGGCCGCAGCGGGCGTCGACGCCCGCCAGGAACCAGCAAGCCGCGCTCCGTCGAAGAGGCCGAGCGTCAGGTTCGTGTTGCCGATGTCGACCGCGAGCAGGCTCATGCCGGCCACATCCTAGCAGCGCCCTCCCAGCATTCGGCCACACGGTCCACCGCCGCGGCCCGGGATCGAGCGGACCGGTGCTAGACTCGCCGACGATCCACCTCCCGAGCAGCCCGCAGCGAGCCGAGGCCGCATGCCCGACGCGAGAGCCAAGCTCTACATCAACACCGGCGTCGTCACCAACAGGACGGACATCTACAACATCCTGCGCCCGTTGCTGAAGCAGACGGTGACCTACACCTACTACCGGGGCGCGCGCATCGAGAGCAGCGGGGCGGGCTGGGTCGAGCGCATCGTCGTCGATCATCCCGAGATCGCGTCGTACTTCACCCCGCTGGCGATCTGCCTGAACCTCGACTCGTTCGATTACCTCCAGTTCGACACCACCTCCGAGCAGCTGCTCGTCTACACGCTGGTGATCGGTGCCGAGCGGGTCGTCCTGGAGTTCGCGGCGGGCCCGCGCGCAGGTGAGTCCGACGCCGAGACCGGCCGGCCGCTCCCGCGCACCGCGGAGGAGCTGGCGCGCGACCTGCACTTCATCCAGATGGAGCTGATGATGTCGCCCGAGGCACCCGATGGCTCCGACGAGGACGAGGAGAGCTAGGGT
>CAYVLM010000443.1:0-1728 GCA_964452225.1 uncultured Steroidobacteraceae bacterium
TCGGCGGTCTTCCCCAATGAAACCCCGCGTTCTGCTGCTCGAGGCGCTGCCGGGCCTCCGGATCGGCCGCGGCCGCAGCCCGGCGCCGCAGCTCGACGATCTCGAGGTAGTACGACGTGGCGAGCCGGTCGAGCTCCCGCTGGGCACCGGATTCCCACGGCTCTGGAGGGCCGCCGTAGCCGTAGCGTCGCCACTCGCGCGCCTGGACACCGTGCATCGGTCCTGCCTGCCTTCTCGTGTCGCGGCCTGGCGGCCGCGCCGGTCATGGAGTTCTGTGCGTGCCCTCACGGTGACCATATCGGCAGCGCATACCGGTGACCACGGGTCGACCGGGCTATTGGGCCCCGGACCAATGGCGGGGGTTCACCCGCTGTACGCCGCCGGCTCCTCCAGCAGCGTCTCGCCGTCGGTGTCCGCGCCGGCAGTCAGCAGGGTCGAGGTGAGGAAGAGGTCCGCGGCGGCCACGTTGGTCGCGATGGGGATGTTATGCACGTTGCAGACCCGAAGCAGGGTGTTGATGTCCGGGTCGTGCGGATGCGCGGTCAGCGGATCGACGAAGAAGAAGACCGCCCCGATACGCTCCTCGGCGACCATGGCCGCGATCTGCGCGTCGCCGCCCAGCGGCCCGGAAAGGAGGCTGTGCACGGTCAGACCGACCTTGTCGCGCAGGAGACGTCCGGTCGTCGCCGTGGCGTAGACCGCGTGCGCGGCCAGGCGAGAACGGTTGTAGGTAGCCCAGGCCACGAGATCCGCCTTGCGTCCGTCGTGCGCGATCACGGCCAGGGTCGATTGGGTTGCCATCTGATTCTCCTTGGCAGCAGGACCGGATCCCCGGTCCCGCGTCTGGGCGAAGGATACGGGCAGGCGGTGATTCGAGCACTTGCTAGGCCCGGGACCCTCGCCGCAGGTGGACGATCGTGCGCCAGCGGGCCACGGCGCGGCGCTCTTCCCGCGAAGTCAGCGGATGCCCGGCAAAGGCAATGAGCTGGTAGTCGACCGCGAGCCGGCCTACCCCCTGACCGGCATCCGTGGCGGCGATCCGTCGCGCATGCTCGCGCGGCGTCTCGCCCGGCCGGCGCTCCGCGTCGCTGCCCTCCAGCGCGGCGACCGAGAAGCGATACGCCTCGGCCGCGGTGCGCGGGGTTCCGTGGAAGGGGCGCGGCCGTCGGAACCTGATGCGGGGAAGATGGGGCAAGAGAGCGCCGATGGGTTCTGCCTCCCGCACCTCTGCCCGCACCTCCGCGGTCGAGTCTGCCCGCGGTCGGATCAGCAGCCTGCGGAGCATGTGCACCGCCAGCGCCGCAGCGGCGATGCCGATGATCCACACGAGCCACATCAGGTCCAGCCCCGGGCCCGGGGACGGGACCAGGTGGAGCTGGCCCGCGCCGGAGCCTGAGCCACTCGGGCCCGGCGATGGCAGAGGGAGGTGCCCCAGCGGGGGGAGCAGGCCCCAGAGGAGGCTGAGCAGAAACAGCAGGGGCACGGCCAGGACGGTGGCGACGAACAGCAGCAACGGCCCGAGCGGCCCGGCGATCCCCGCCAGGGCGGTGGACACCGGGACGCCAAGGATGGCCGCCAGGGGGATGCCGAGCACCAGCAGCAGGATGCTGACGCCGAAGAGCATGGCGATCCATCGTCTGCGTGCGGCGCGGTCGACGGCCTCGACCTTCAGCTCGGCCAGGCGCGCCAGCCCGATCGACAGCAGCGCGGCGCTCACGAAGGTGAGGG
>CAYVLM010000444.1:0-1719 GCA_964452225.1 uncultured Steroidobacteraceae bacterium
CCAGCACACCGTAGCCGATGGCCAGCCCGGGCTGGCCGGCCGCCCAGACCGCACCCGCCACGACCAGCAGGACGACCGAGCCGATGACG
Organism: uncultured Steroidobacteraceae bacterium; assembly: GCA_964452225.1. GTDB lineage: Bacteria > Chloroflexota > Limnocylindria > QHBO01 > QHBO01 > CAVXEH01. The sequence goes on from CAYVLM010000444.1 coordinate 90, forward strand.
TCCTTCTGCGCCTGGGACAGCCCGTTGCCCCTGCGCGGCGCGACCACCAGGCTCCAGAGGGTGATGACCGCCAGCAGCGCCGCCAGGCCCAGGATCCAGGACACGGCACCGGCGCCGCTGGACAGCTGCTGAACCGCGTAGCCCGTGCCGGCGAAACCGGCGATCTCCAGCAGGAAGCGCAGCGCCAGGTTGGTAGTCGCCATCGGCGTAGTAGACCGCATTTGACCGGCCCGGGTCCATTCCGCTCGCCGATGGCCGGTGGCTGGACGGGGCAACGCCGAGGCCGCGACCTGGAGCCGCCGCGGGGCTCGTCGAACGGTCCAGGTGGCCCCGGCGCGCTTTCTCGCCCCGATTCTTGAACCGGCAGCATCCGGCACTCGCCCTAGCGGTTGAGCTGAATCGGGAGGGGTCCACTCATGCGCAGACTCATGTCGGCGGTGTCCGTTGCCGCGCTGCTCGGGCTTACCGCCGCGTGCTCGGCCGGATCCGGTCCGGCGGCGACGCTCGCCCCCGCGCTGTCGAGCACGCAGATCAGCCAGGCTGACGCCACCACGCGCGCGTTCGGCGAGCGCTACTTCGGCGCATGGCCGGTGGCCGATGAGATATCGGCGCAGCTGGCGGACGACGCCGTCTTCTCCGACCCCACCGATGGCGACCTGCTCACAGGCAAGGGACTCACCCAGATGCTGTCGACCATGCAGTCCGCGTTCCCCGACCTGGCCTACCAGGTCAACCACGTGTTCCTGTCAACCGACGGCGCCCTGTACGAGCTGGAGGTCGACGGCATCTGGCCGCCATGGGTACCCGAACCCGCCAGCCATCCGGTTGGCCACGAGATGCAGGCCGTTCGTCTCGAGGGCGACCTGCTGGGCGCCACGGAGCTCGCGTTCCCCGTCTCGGAGCTCGAGATGTTCCCGCTCGGCTGCTTCCGCGACCACGGCTGCAGCGACCAGTACGACCAGCTGGTCACCGACTACGTCTCGGCCTGGACGTCTGGCGACGCGAAGCAGATCGCAGCGCTCTACCGGGACGACGCGGTCTTCACCGACAGCCTGCTGGGCCTCAAGGCAGAGGGCGCCAGGCAGATCGGAAGCCTGGGGCAGGAGCGCTTTGGACCGGCGACTGACGTGAGCATCGAGGTCCTGGGCACGTACGCGCAGACGAACCGATACCTGGTGTCCACATCGGCGCAGCCGTTCCTGGGGGCGATCATCGGAGCCGGGGTTCACTACCGGGCCACCATGTCCATGAACGGGCAGGAGGTCAGCCTCGAGAGCTTCACGTTGCTCCGCTACGCCACCTTCTCACCCGGCGGCCTGGACACCGATCCTGACGGGCGGATCGTGGAGGAGCGGGTCTTCCACGACGCCGCGAGCCTCACCTCCTGGCTCCAGGCCGCGGGTCTCGCGACCTAGTCCAGGAGGCGAACGTTACGCTCGACGACATCGCAGGCATCGGAGTCCACGTGGATGGAGTCGACGTCGACCATCTGGGACGCGAACAAGGTGGTGCAGGACGAGCACCTGCGGGGTGCGCCCTACCTGTACGAGACCGATGCCTACCTGTTCGTCATCCTGACCGAGGATCCGGCCTGGGCGGAGGAGGCCCTCGGCAAGCTGCCGAGCTGACA
>CAYVLM010000445.1:0-1718 GCA_964452225.1 uncultured Steroidobacteraceae bacterium
GTTTCGTAAACCGTCGGTCGTGGGTTCGAATCCCACCTTCGGCTCCAAGCCAGGCAGGCTTGAGGATCGTCATCCGGTCGAGCGGGCGGCTCTCGCCAGCGCGGCGGCACGTACCCAAGAAGCAAAGCGGGCAGACCCTCCGCTGGCCGCGCCGCGAGCGAGCTAGGCACCGGTACGATCGTTCCATTCAGGCTGCGATCGATCGCGATTAGGCTCACGGGCACCATAAGTCGCAGGTGGCCGTGGGGGACCCCATGAGCGCAGATCAGCAAGCCTACGTCACCGCTGAGGTCCGGCGGTTCTGGGCGACCACGCTGATACCGGTCACGGCCGTCATGCTCGTGGTGACCATCGCCCTGGTCTTGGGCGCCGTCGCCTGGACGTCGGTCGATCCGGCCGTGGCCATTCCGGCCGGGTCCACCGCACCGTGGGCAGTCATCGCCGGCATCGGCTTCTGGACGCTCGTCGCCCTTGCTGCGGGCAATGTCTCTTTCGTTTCCCCCACCGGCAACCAGATCTCTCTCGGTGCCCTGCCCATGCTTGCCGCGGCAGCGCTTGGCGGGCCGCTGGTGGCGGCCTGGATCGCCCTCGTGGGATCCACCGAGCTGCGCGAGCTGCGGGAGCGCCCGCCGGTGGTGGTCGTCTCCAACCATCTGGGGATTGCCTTGCCGCTCGCCGCGGTGGCCCTGCTGCTCGAGCCGCTTCGACCCTCCTTGCTGGACGGGCACGCGGCGGTGCTGAGCTTCGGTATCAGCCTGGCGACGGGGGTGCTGTTCCTGGCGGCGAACACATGGTTTGCCCTTTGGGACAACGCGATGTTCGACGTACAACGGGTGCCCGCGAAATTCATGCGCCAGATCCGGGCCTACACCGCCTTGGTCAGCCTCTTGCCAGGCGCCTGGCTGGCGGCTGAGATGTACGTGCACGTCGGATGGTGGACCGTGCTCGTGTTCGCGAGTGTGCTGGTTGTCTGGCAGGTCGCCGCCCGCCAGGATGCCCTGTACCGTGATGCCAACCAGGACCGACTCACATCGCTGCTCAACCGCCGGGGCCTGGAGTCCCGGTTGGCAAAGGCTCTCCACATCGCGAAACGGCGCGGCACCCGCGTGGCTGTCGCCTACCTCGATCTGGACGGCTTCAAGCTGGTGAACGACCGCTACGGGCACGACGCCGGGGACATGCTGCTCATGGTCGTCGCCGAGCGGCTCAGCGGCGCAGTCCGATCCGGCGACTCGATTGGGCGCATCGGTGGCGATGAGTTCGTGGTCGTCTTGCCCGCGATCAGCAGTCCCGATGATCTTGCACTCGTCGTCACTCGGCTTCGGATGGCTGTCGCGGCACCCTGCGAGATTGATGGACGACGGGTGAGCATGGTCGCTTCCATCGGGGTCGCGCTGAGCAAGGCCGACGGTGAGGCGACCGCCGAGACCCTGCTGGCGGAGGCCGATGCGGCCATGTATCGCGAGAAGGCGAGCCACCACAGCGCGCACCGGCCTGCCGTAGCGCTTGGGTCCAGCAGCCGTATCCGCGCGCAACGGAAGACACCGGCCTGAGAGTTGCCGGGATCGCTGCCCAGCGGGCTCACATGGGACGAATGGCGGACGCGGGCCGCTGTTCTTCCCTGATCGTGACGCGCAGCCCTTGTCGCCGCGTCTCCCGATGGCGTCACGTTCCCTCCGTGCAGCACCAGCAGGGCACCGTCGCGCTGCACCCGCCCA
>CAYVLM010000446.1:0-1695 GCA_964452225.1 uncultured Steroidobacteraceae bacterium
TTATGGAAGGTGCCGGTCGCGTGGCTCGTCGTGTGCTGGTCCTCGCGGTCGCTAATTAGTTTGTGACGCACACATCAGTGTAGCCAACCAGCGGCTCGTGGGCTGGGGTTCGGAGGTCGGCCTAGGGGATGGGCAGATCGTGGTGCTCGCGAGCCGAGGCGAGCTCCTCGGCACTCAGCGTCGAGGGATCGACCCAGGTCACGAGGGTCCAGTGCCGGCCCACCGGGCAGCGCTGCAGTCGCCATCGGCCAAGGCGGATCGCCTTGAGCGACGCACCGGGGACGACGGTGCTGGTGAACAGGTGCCCGGAGCGGCAGCGCATGACGCGCTCGACGCCGTGCTGGACCATCGAGCGCGCCGAGACCCCGACCACCGCGACCAGCACCGCGACAACGAGGGCCCCGATGATGATTCCCGCCCACATGGCCTCCATCTTACTCACGGTGGGCCCGCCGGCAGGCGCAGGAGTCCGTGGGTCCGCGGGCTCCGGTAGCCTTGCTGCGCATGGACAGCCTGGAAGAGCGACTGGTCCGGGCGCTTGGCGCCCACCCGACCCGCTGGCTGCGACGTTCGGCGCCGTGGCAGCCGGACGATGCGGTGGCTGGCGGGAACGATCGGTTCACGGTCCTCCTTGACGACGGCCGGGCGATCTTCGTCAAGGCAGCCACCAGCCCGGAGCTGGCGGAGTCGCTTCGTCGCGAGGCAGAGGTCTACGCCCACCTGCGCGGCTCGTTCATGCCTGAGCACATCGCCTTCGAGGACGATCCTCTCCAGCCGCTCCTCGTCCTCGAGGATCTGAGCCGGGCCGACTGGCAGGTTCGCTGGGACGCGGCCCGTGTCACGGCGGTCCGCGCCGCGCTCACCGAGGTTGCAGCCTCGCCGCCACCGCCGAACACGCCAACGGCACGGGAGACGCTCGGCGACACTGCCCTCTGGGAGACGGTGGATGCCGATCCCCGCCCCTTCCTGTCCACCGGGATCCGCTCGCGGGCGTGGCTCGACCGAGCGCTCCCGACGCTCCGCGCGGCGGCGGACGCCGCCCCGGTCGAGGGCGCGGACCTGCTGCATCTCGACGTTCGCAGCGACAACCTCTGCTTCCGCGACGGGACAGCGATCCTGGTCGACTGGAACTGGTGCTCCATCGGCTCCGCCGACCTCGACGTGGCTGCGTGGCTTCCCAGCCTCGCGCTCGAAGGGGGTCCGCCTCCCTGGGAGGTGCTTCCCGCCGCCGGGGGGTACGCCGCCCTCCTCGCCGGGTTCTGGGCGGCGGTCGTCGGCCTGCCGCCACCACCGACGGCGCCCACCGTTCGCGACCTGCAGCGGCGGCAGCTCGAGGTCGCCCTCGCGTGGTGCGAGCGGGAGCTCGAGATACCGACCGGAGGGTGAACAGGCGGGACTGAGAACCGCGTTGACCCTGCTCCTCGCCGGGTCAGCCGTGCAGCCGGATCTCCCGGCGGCCGAGCCGGTAGGTGCCCTCGATCACCACCGCCAGGCCTACCAGGGCGACCAGCACCCAGAGCTGCGCCGGCGACGAGCGAGCCGTCTCCACGATGAGCGCCCCCAGGGCCACGATGCAGGCGAGCCCGCCGATGACCGAGATCCAGGCGCGGCTGCGCGTTTCGCCGGCGCGGCGCACGTTGGCGGCGTTGACGGCGGCGAAGATCAGGAGGAACCCGGCGCTGCCCAGCGTCGAGA
>CAYVLM010000447.1:0-1681 GCA_964452225.1 uncultured Steroidobacteraceae bacterium
GCTGTGGGGCCTGGTGGGTGGCGCGCTCATCCTGGGCACGGGGGTGTTCGAGATGTACGGGTTCGAGTTCTCGGGCCTGGCCCAGGGCCTCCTCGCGGCGCCCATCGGTCTCAATGAGATGGTGCTGGCGGCCTGGCTGATCGTCAGGGGCTTCGACGAGCGCAGGCTGGCGCCGGCGGACGGCCAGGGGACCCCGGCGCGGAGCGCTCTGGTCTCTGCGGGGCTGGGGGGGCAAAGCCGATGAAGGGCGATGGTGCAGACCGCCTACCGTTCGCCGGAGGGCGTTCTGCGGTGATCCGGGCGATTGCTGCCGGTCCCAGGCGATCCAGGAGGGTTCGAGAGTCGGCTTCCATCTCCTTCGACCTCGATCGGCGGATCGAACGTCGGGTCGCAGCGCGACCCGTGGGCGAACCGACCGCGCCGATTCACCGCGTCGACGTCCGAGAGCTCATGGAGTCCCGTGACAGCATCCTTGCCGAGATCCCCATGACGCCTGCCTGAGCCGCGGAAGGAGACTGGTCATGCGGACCAGCCTGCCAACGCCCATCACGCCCGTGGCGGGACGACGTTCGGCCCTGTCGCCGTTCGTGCGTCGAGCGAGCATATGCCCGGCATCGGAAAGGAGGGAGCAGTCATGAGCGAAGCATCCGTGGCCCGCGCGGATGCGCAGACCACCCGGGTCGCCCGGAGCGGGGGATCGGTGGCGGCGGGCATCCTGCTGTTCCTGCTCGGCGCCTGGTTTCTGACGGCCATCATGCTCGGTGCGTCGATCGCGCCGTCCTACGACTACGGCAGCGCGGCGATCAGCGATCTGGGTGACATTCCGGAGACAGCCGCGCTCTTCAACCTCACGCTGCTTGTGACCGGCGCCCTCGACCTCGCCGGCGGCTACCTGCTCTACCGATGGCACCGAAGCCTGTGGGTCTTCGCACCGTACGTCCTGGCATCGATCGGCGCCGCAGGCGCCGGGCTCTTCCCGCTCGGCACGGGCACCCCGCACTCGCTGTTCGCGCTTGTCGCCTTCGTCTTCTTCAACGTCGAGGCGCTGGCGACGGCTGCGGTGCTGTCCGCCTCGATGCGCGTCCTGTCCGCCCTGGCGGGCTCCATCGGGCTGGCCTTCATGGTGCTCATGGTCCTGGGCGACAGCGGGAACGCCGGAGCCTTCTGGATCTTCGGGCATGGGGGAACCGAGCGAATGATCGCGTACCCGGTGATGCTGTGGTGCACCCTGCTCGGGGGCTACCTCATCGCGCGGGACCATGCTGATGAGGAAGGGGCGACGTGATCTGGTTTCCGGTAGCGGTGGCCCTGTTCATGGGCGTCGCGACCATCGGTCTGTGGACGGTCCTCGTCCTGAACCGGGCGGTGCCCGAGCTGGCGGAGGGGCTGCCGTCGATCCGCTTCCACGTCGGTGCCGAGGTCCTCACCGCCACCTTCCTGATCGCGAGCGGGCTGTGGCTGCTGCTCGCTGACGGGCCGGAGGCGCGCCTGCTGGCCGTCGCGGCGCTTGGTGCGACGGCGTACTCGACCGTCAACTCCCCCGGCTACTACGCGGACCGGGGGAACCGGCTTGTCGTCGCGATGTTCGCGGTCCTGCTCCTCCTCGCGCTTGCCGCCATCGTGGTGCTGATCGTCGCCTGAGCGGAGGGAGACAGGGCATTGATCCCGCCGAACCTTGGTG
>CAYVLM010000448.1:0-1672 GCA_964452225.1 uncultured Steroidobacteraceae bacterium
ACCCCGGCTGGTACCCGCACCGCAGAACACATCCTCTGCCATCGGCCCACCACCACGGCTGGTACCGGCGAGGCAGATACCATCCTCTGCCATCGGCCCACCACCCCGGCTGGTAACGGCGAGGCAGACGCCGTCCTCCGCCATCGGCCCACCACCCCGGGTGGTACCACCGAGGCAGACGCCGCAGGGCTGGGCGAGCGGACGACCCGCGACCTCAGGTCGTCGGCGGGGCGACCGTCACGCTGCGCTCGATCGCCGAGCGCAGCACCTCCACCGCCGCCACGCCAAGGACCAGCTGCAGGGCAGGATCCGCGAGCGGCTCGCCCATCGCCGTGCTGAGCGCGAAGACCGTGTCCCCGTCGAATGCGGTGTGCACCGGCGACACGGCCAGGGCCAGCGCGTCATGGGCAACCTCTGCCAGCTTCCTGCAGCCGCCGCGGTCGAGGGCGGCGTCGGTGGCCACCACCGCCAGCGTCGTGTTCGCACCGGGCGCCGATGCCGGCGGCGCCTCGAGGAGTGCGGCCGGGTCCAGGTAGCCACCCGCTCCATCGCCCGCGCCAGCCAGGGTCTGCCCGTCGCGGCCGACCACGTTGCCAAGCGCGTTGGTCACCGCCAGCGCGCCAACCGTGAAGCCGCTCGGCAGGCGAATCGCAGCCGACCCCACGCCGCCCCGGCTCGCCCGTTCCGGCCCGGCCCAGGTCCCGACCGTCGCCCCGGTGCCGGCCCCCACGCGTCCCTCGAGCATGCCCTCGCCGGCACTCCCGCCTTCCGCCGCGCGGCATGCGGCATACCCGTCGTCGGCCGTCGGTGTCGCCTCCGAGGAGCCGATCGCCAGGTCGAAGATCACGGCCGCGGGGATGATCGGCACCGGTCGTACCCCGGTGGCGAAGCCGATCCCGCGCTCGGCGAGACGGCGCATCACACCATCGGCGGCGGCCAGGCCGAACGCGGAGCCGCCGGTGAGGCAGACCGCGTGGATCCGCTCCACGAGCGCGGTCGGCCGCAGCAGATCGGTCTCACGCGTGCCCGGCGCCGACCCGCGGACGTCGACCCCCGCGACGGCGCCCTCCTCCGCGAGGACCACGGTGCAGCCGGTTAGGCCGGCCGGATCGGTGACGTGCCCAACCCGGATCCGGGGGACGTCGCGGATCCCGCCTGGCAGGTGCTCCATGCCGGTCAGCGTAGCCGAGGGCGGGGTTCCCCGCTCAGGCCTAGAGCGAAGCCACCAGGGACGGCAGGAGCTCGCCGATGCGGCCGCGCAGGATCGCGTCTGCCTCGCGGTCGAGGGCCGTGGGCTCGGCGTTGATGATGACCAGCCTCGCCCCGGAGCGGATCGCGAGCAGAGGCAGCTCCGCGGCCGGGAAGACGGCCAGGGTGGTGCCGATCGCGAGGAACAGGTCGCTCGCCGCCGCCGCGCGGCGCGCGCGTTCCAGGTCCTCGGCGACCAGCGACTGGCCGAAGCTGATGGTCGCCGACTTGAGGATGCCGCCGCAGGCCAGGCAGGCGGGATCGGCATCACCGGCCCGCACCCGCTCCAGGGCGATCTCCATGGGCCCTCGGTCCCCGCAGGTCAGGCAGGTGAACTCGCGCATCGTCCCGTGGATCTCGACGGTCCGTTCCGGACTGCTCCCGGCATCGAGGTGCAGGCCGTCAATGTTCTGGGTGACGAGCA
>CAYVLM010000449.1:0-1652 GCA_964452225.1 uncultured Steroidobacteraceae bacterium
GCGATTCACCTGCACCACGGGCGGTACCGCCCCATGGTCGAGACCGGGGAGGCGGTCCTTGAGGCCGGGGCCGGCATTCGGGGAGACGACAAGGCCGGTCTGCCGACGCCGGGCTCGAACATCACCTTCATCGCCTCCGAGGGGATCGAGGCCATGGTCGCCGAGACCGGGATCCCGCTCGCCGCGCACGAGACTCGCCGGAACGTGGTGACCCGCGGGGTCGACCTCGACGCGCTCATCGGCCGTCGCTTCCGGGTCGGGACCGCGATCTGCCTGGGGGTCAAGCCCTGCACCCCGTGCAACCACCTGGAGGAGATGACGCGGCCCGGGGTGCGGGCGGGGCTCTCGGGAAGGGGCGGGCTGCGGGCGGACGTCGTGGCCGGCGGCATCGTCCGGCCGGGCGACACCGTCGAGGAGCTGGCGGCGACGGACTAGAATTGCCGGCGCCCGCTCGCTCGCGACCGTGCCACTACCGCGACCCATCGAGCGGCCCGGAGGAAGCGTGACCCGGTATACCAGGCTCGCCGCGGCAACCGTGGCGCTGACATTCGTGCTGGTCGTGGTGGGCGTCATCGTGCGCTCCACCGGCTCCGGCCTCGGCTGTCCGTCCTGGCCCCTCTGCTACGGAAGCCCGATCCCGCCGTTCAACGACGTGCACGCCATCATCGAGTGGTCGCACCGGACCATTGCCGCGCTGGTCGGCGCGCTCGTCTTCGCGGTGGCTGTGGTGGCGGTGGTCTCCTACCGGCGCCGGCGCGAGCTGCTCTGGTCCTCGCTCACGGCCTTCGTTCTCGTCGTGTTCCAGGCGGTGCTCGGGAAGGTGACCGTGGAGTCGGACCTCTCCGGCGAGATCGTGACCGCCCACCTGGCCACCGCCATGGCGCTCCTGGCGCTGCTCGTCTTCGTCGCGATCCGGTCCGGGCTTCCGGCGAGGATCGGCCGGCGGGGTGGCTGGGATCGGCTCACGGTCTGGGTGACGCTCACCGCGGCGGCGGTGTTCGTCCTGCTCCTGCTCGGATCGCACGTCACCGCCACCGGCACCGCCCTCGTCTTCCCCGACTGGCCGCTCATGAACGGGACGCCCTTCCCGGCCCTGAACGCCGGCGATACCCCGCACGTCATCCACCGCTGGGCCGCGGTGATCGTTGGCCTCGTCCTCGCCGGCGCAACGCTGGTTGCCTGGCGGGAGCGTGATCGGGCTCGCCCCGTGGCGTGGCTGGCGCTCGCCGCCTCCGGGCTCTACGTGGTCCAGGCCGTCGTCGGCGGGCTGCAGATCTTCACCGACCTGTCCGCCTGGTCGCAGGTCCTCCACCTGGCCCTGGGCGCCGCCATCTGGGCGCTCGTGTTCGCCGGCGCGGTCGTGTCTCACTACACCGGCCGCCTGGGCTGGCAGCCCGCCGCGGTCCTGCGGGCGCCCGGGGGTGGCGATCAGGCAGCGGCCGGGTCCGGACCGATCGACGCGCTGCGCGCGTACGTGGCGCTCACCAAACCGCGCATCATCGAGCTGCTGCTGGTGACGACCGTGCCGACCATGGTCCTCGCCCAGCGCGGGATCCCCTCGATCGGCCTCATGCTGGCCGTCATCGCCGGCGGGTCGCTGGCGGCCGGCGGTGCCAACGCGATCAACCAGTACGTCGATCGCGACATTGACG
>CAYVLM010000450.1:0-1652 GCA_964452225.1 uncultured Steroidobacteraceae bacterium
CCTGGGCATCTCGATGATGGTCGCGCCCCTGACCACCGCCCTGATGACCTCGGTTCCCGCCCGAAACTCCGGGCTCGCCTCGGCGATCAACAACGCCCTCTCGCGGATCGGACCCCTGCTCGCCTGGTCGATCATCTTCATCGGGGTGACCGCCAGCTTCTACGCCGGCTTCTCGTCCCGGCTGGGAGGCATTGCGACCGACCAGCCCGCCATCCGCGACCAGTTCCAGCCGCTCCAGGCACCGGCGTCCGGCAGCGCCGCACAGCTGCAGGCCGCGCGCGATGCCTCCACGGACAGCTTCCACCTCGCGATGCTGATCGCCGCGGGCCTCTGCGTCGCGGGTGCGGTGGTCAACGGCTTCGGCATCCGAAACGCGATCGGGGCGGCGGAGGCCGGGGCAATCGAGCCGGTGGAGACGACCTAGCGGGGATCCCGCTCCACGGAGGGTCCGCGAGGGGTCAGAAGTCGGCGGGGCACCACGGGGCCAGCGGCGTCCTGAGCAGCGCGTCGGCCCGCATCACCGCCCCGGGCGTGTTCTCCTCGATCCGGTTGGCAATGGCCAGCTCGGCCATGCTGATCCCTCCGAGGTACGTGGCCCCGAGCTCTGCAGCGCCGAGGGTCAGGTCCGGGTCGCTGGTCGTCCGGTGCGCCTCCGCCCCGTCCGGCATGGCCTCGACCTCCCAGCGTCCCGCGTTCCAGCCGCAGAACGCGTCGCGCACTTCGAGGACCAGCCGGTCACGCGCGGCGTAGCGGCGCGCGGCGAGCGCGGCAGGGAGGTCCACGATCCGCAGCCAGAGCGCATCGCCCACGGTCATCCCCAGCCGGCGCGGCTCGGCGAGCATATGGCGCAGCGCACTGTCGACGGGGATGTTCCGGGCTCTCGTGGCGCTGGTGAGGTCGGCGGAGAGCAGGTAGCTCCACAGGGCACGGTCGGCGTCCGGCGTGATCGCGATCGACTCGGAGACCTCCAGCATCCCCCTGGCCCCCCGCGCGTCCCAGTCGCCGTGGATCCGGTATCGGGCGTAGGCGTCGGCGGAGCCATCGGTCTCGTGGAGGACGAAGAAGGCCGGTCCGCCGCCCCGTCGCCAGCGCTCGGGATCGTGGACGAACTCGGCGCGCCACCAGCCCTCGTTGCGGCTGACGGCGCCCGCTCGCATCGGTATGAAGCGCTCGTAGACGGGCCGGCAGGCGGCGGTCGCCTCGTCCGGCTCGAGGAGGCGGAAGGTCCCGTTCGAAGGGAGAGGGTCGATGAAGCTCGCGTGGGAGCGCTCGATCTCGATCGCGGCCTTGAAGGAGGCGAGCCCGTACCCGAAGCGGCCGTAGATCTGGGGCTCGGAGGCCCACAGGATGGCGACCGGCTCGCCACGGTCATGGATGGCGTCGAGCTGGGCGCGCATCAGCGCGGTCAGGATGCCGCGGCGCCGATGGGTGGGGTGCACGCCGACCATCGTCACCCCGGCGGCCGGCACGCTCCCGCCGGGAATCGTCATCGCGAAGGAGAAGATGCCCGCGGTGCCGACCGTCCGGGCGCCGTCATAGGCGCCGATGGCGCGGTCAAGCTCGACGTAGCCCTCAAGGACGGGCAGGTCGTCCTCGGTGACCCGCTCGCCGAACGCGATGACCACCGCGTCGAACCAGTCCCGAAGCGATCC
>CAYVLM010000451.1:0-1651 GCA_964452225.1 uncultured Steroidobacteraceae bacterium
ACGAGATGGAGCCACACTACCGAGCCATCCTCGCTTCGATCCCGTTCGCCGCCGAGGAAGACGACCTCGCCGCGATGTTCCCACTCATCGGGCCCGCCCAGCCGCTTCCCCCGGTCGCCGAGCGGACGGCACGAGTCCTTTCCAGGTACCAGCGCCACAAGCGTCGCCTTCGAGAGCTTGGGATCACGCTCGGCAAGGCCCGCCTCGCGTTCGCGGCGCCAGACTGCTTCCAGTGCGGCCTGTGCATGTCAGGTTGCCCATACCAGCTGATCTACTCCGCGGCACAGACCTTCGATGCGCTGCGGCAGAAAGGGCGGATCACGTACCGCGGCGGCCTCCTGGCTCTCAGCCTCGAAGAGGCGGGCGGTGTCGTGCATGTCAATGCCATGGAGCTCAGCACGAGGCGTGTGCAGCAGTTCAATGCCGACCGAGTCTATGTCGCCGCCGGCGGGATCGGGAGCACGCGCCTGGTGGCAAACTCCGCGGGGCTCTATGGATCCGAGATTACGATGCAGGAGTCGCAGCAGTTCGGGCTCCCGTTCCTGTCGCTCCGTGGCCTGCGCGACCCGCGCCACGAACCGCTCTTCACGCTGAACCAGTTCAACATGACCGTTGGGATGGATGACCGCGGACTGGACCTCTCGCAGCTGCACTTCTACACGTACAACGCGGCCTTCATCGGCGGCTTCCCGGCTCCCCTGCGGGCCGGGATAGCCGAACCGGCGCGAGCCGCCCTTCTCCGGCGTCTCACCTTCGCCCTCGGCTATCTTCCGTCCTGGAGGTCCCCGGCCATCCGCTTGAGCGTGGGGCCTCCCGCCGACGGCCAGCTTCCGGCAGTGCGCGTGTCCGCGGCTCCAGGTCGAGGCACCCGCGACCCGATGTTGCGCCGGGTCATGGCGAAGGTCCTCCGCGCGGCTGCGCTGCTCGACCTCTACCCCGTTATTCCCATGCTGAACAGGGCGGCTGCGGGCAAGAGCTACCACTTTGGCGGCGCCTTCCCGCACGCGCCGCACGGCCCCACCCTGTCCACGAGCGATCGCGTGGGCCGGATCGGGGAGTGGCGACGGATCCACCTCGTGGATGCCGCCGTGTTTCCCAGCGTGCCGGCCACCACGTTCACGCTGACGGTCATGGCCAACGCCCATCGGATCGCGACAGAGTCCATGGACCTTCCTCAATGACGATGCAGGGGCGAGTCGCCGCCGTGACGGGTGCCAGCGGATACTTGGGTTCCCGGATCTGCACCACGCTCGAGTCGCGCGGCTGGCTCGTAAGACGACTGGTGCGCTCACCTGAGCCGGGCGACCCGACCTCGCGACGGTATGACCTGGCGAGCCCCGTCGACCGTGCATCGCTGGCCTCGGCCGAGGTCCTGATCCATGCGGCGTACGACTTCACGCTCACCGCGGAGTCGGCTATCTGGCGCATCAATGTCGACGGCACCCGACGCCTGGTGGACGCTGCCCGGGACGCAGCCGTCCCCCGCCTGATCGTGTTGTCGACCATGTCTGCGTACCCCGGGACCCGGCAGCTCTACGGGCGAGCCAAGCTCGAGATCGAGGCGGTCACGGCCGCGGCCGGCGGAGTGGCCATCCGCCCAGGCCTGGTCTGGAGCGAGCGACCGGCGGGCATTGCGGGCGCACTCCAGAGG
>CAYVLM010000452.1:0-1647 GCA_964452225.1 uncultured Steroidobacteraceae bacterium
CTGGGAACCCTCATCGGCCTGGCGCTGACGCGCTACCAGTTCCGCGGCAGAGGCCCCCTGAACCTTCTCATCTTCCTGCCGATCGCCTCCCCGGAGGTCGTGCTCGGCGCCTCCCTCCTCTCCCTCTTCGTCTCGATGGGCGTGACCCGCAGCCTGATCACCATCGTCATCGCCCACATCATGTTCGACATCAGCTACGTGGTGATCACCGTGCGGGCCCGCATCGCCGGCTTCGACCGCCATCTCGAGGAGGCGGCCATGGACCTGGGCGCCGACGAGTGGACGACCTTCCGCAAGGTGACCTTCCCGCTCATCTTCCCCGGCATCCTGGCCGCCGCGCTGCTCGCCTTCGCGCTCTCCATCGACGACTTCGTGATCACCCAGTTCAACGCCGGCCAGACGGTCACCTTCCCGCTGTGGGTCTACGGCGCCTCGCGGATAGGCGTGCCGCCGCAGGTCAACGTGATGGGGACCATCATCTTCGTCGTCGCCACCCTCGGCATCGGGCTCTGGATCCTGCTCCAGCGCCGGAACCTGGTCGCGCCGAAGCCCCTGCCCAGGGCCGAGCCGGAAGAGGCGTAGCCGGATGCGCAGACCGCCCGATGCCCCGGGCGTCCCGGCGTCTGTCTGGCCATCCGCCGGCCACGGCGGCCGCGCCGGCCGAGGGATGATGCGCATCGGCGAGGCGGCGCGGCGGGTAGGCGTCTCGGCCAGCGCGCTGCGCCAGTGGGAGCGCCAGGGCCTCCTCAAGCCGGTGCGCTCGAGGAGCGCGTACCGCCTCTACAGCGAGGCCGATATCGAGCATCTGACCGAGATCCGGCGCATGCGGGCCGAGGACCGTGTGAACGCCCCCGGCATCAGGCGCCTCCTGGGCAGGCGAGCGCACGACGGAGCCCACGAGACCGTGGCGGACGGCGCCGCGCTCCGGGAGCTGCGTGCCGGCCGGGGGCTGTCCCTGCAGCAGGCGGCCGAGCGCTCGGGCCTGTCGGCGAGCCTGATCAGCGGTATCGAGCGCGGTTCCACCGCGGCGAGCGTCGCCTCGCTCGCGCGCCTGACGAGCTCCTATGGCGTCACGCTCGGGGAGCTGATCCCGCGACCCGGGGCCCGGCGAGTGGTGCGCAGGGCCGAGCGACGGGCGCTCGACCTCGGGGACGAGTCGGTGCGCATCGAGCAGCTCGCCAACCGCGCCGCCCGCCTCGAGCCCCAGCTCTTCCATCTCGCCCCGGGCGCCGCGAGCCGGGGCGCCTACCGGCACGACGGCGAGGAGTTCCTCTACGTCCTGGCCGGGTCGCTCACGATCTGGGTCGGCGACAGGGAGCGCTACGTGCTCCGCACGGGCGACGCCCTCACCTTCCCGTCCAGCCTGCCCCACCGATGGCGCAGCACTCTGCGCGAGGAGACCAGCCTGCTATGGATCAACACGCCGCCCACCTTCTGAGCGCTGCCGACGACGCCGATGCCGGCGCCTGGCTGGATCGCCGCGACGCGGTCCCGGCCGTCTGGGCCCGGTACACCGACCTCGTCGTGGAACGCGGATTCGGGTCGTGGATCGAGACCGTCACCGGGGAGCGATACCTCGACTACACCTGCGGAATCGGCGTCACGAACACCGGCCACGCCCACCCGCGGCTTGCCGCGGCGATCGCC
>CAYVLM010000453.1:0-1644 GCA_964452225.1 uncultured Steroidobacteraceae bacterium
CACCATGGGCTGGGACGGCCCGGCGCTGCTGAGCGCGGCGTGCGAGAAGGCCGGCCTGCCCGGAACCGCGTGGCGGGAGCCGACGACACGCCTGCTCGCCTTCCGGACGGTGCGCTTCGGCGGACCCGCCCTGCGGTCCGACCCTGCGTCACGGGCGGCCGGCACATCGGCTCGAACCGAAGACCGAGCCTAGAATCGATCCATGTCCCTGGCCGCCATGGTGCTCGCCGATCGGGGCGAGCGGCTCAGCGGCGTGTACGACCGCTGGATCGGCGTGATCACGCTCGGGGGTGCTGATCGCGTGCGAGAGGCCGTGCTGCGCGAGATCGCGCCCGGCGAGCGGCTCCTGGACGTCGGCTGCGGCACGGGGACGCTCGCCGTCGGAGCGGCGCGACGCGGCACCTCGGTCGTCGCGGTCGATCGGTCCGGGTCGATGCTGGCGCTGGCGCGCGAGAAGGCCAGGCGGGCGGGCGTGACGGTCGAGTGGCGCGAGGGCGACCTTGCCTTCCCGCCGGTCGGTGACGACCGGTTCGACGTTGCCACCGCGACGTTCGTCCTCAGCGAGCTGTCCCGCGAGCTGGCCGCGCTGGCGCTCCGCCGCATGGCGGAAGCGATCCGCCCCGGGGGGCGGCTCATCATCGCCGACGAGGCATCACCGACGAGCCCGGTGCTTCGCGCGCTCGGCGCGCTTCCGCGCGCGCTGCTGAGGCTCGTCTCGTTCTTCTTCCTTCAGCAGCTGGCCCCGACCCGGCGCCATCCCTGGCGCACGTTGCTCCAGGAGGCCGGGCTCGAGGTGACGGGCGAACGCGCCTACGGGTCTGGTTCGCTCGTCGTCCTGACGGCCACGCGACCGCGGCACCTGCCGGCCTGGCGGCGCCCGGTGCGGGCGCTGGACGAGATCCTGCCGGCCGGTGCGAGCCGCGGCCTGCTGCGAGCCGCCGCCTGGCTCGACCTGCCGGTCGCCGTGACCCCCGGCGTGTACCGGATCGGCAACCCGGATCGCGGAGCACCTGTCCTGCTGACGGGCAACTTCCTGGCCTCGGTCGAGGCGGTTCGCGCGGGGATGGGAGACCGCGACGCATACCTCGCCGTCGAGGACACCGACGGCTGGAACGTGTGGTGCGCGGGCGACGCCGGCCTCTTCACCGCGGAGAAGGCCGCCGCGCTGCTCGAGCTCCACGACCTGACCGGGCTCGTCGATGTGCGGCGCATCATCGTCCCGCGGCTCGGTGGACGCGTGCGGCCGCGGCTCGCGGCGCTCACCGGGTGGGAGGTCGCCATCGGGCCGATCGAGGCGCGAGACCTGCCGAGCTTCCTTGACGCAGGGATCGCCCCCGGCATGCGCAGCCTGGACCGCCTCTATCGGTTGCCGGAGCGGGTCCGGGTGGGAGCGTTGACGCTCGTCCAGCTGCCCGTCTTCCTGCTGCCGCTGCGCTTCCTGCCTTCGGCGGCACGGAGGCCGGCCTGGCGGTTCGCGCTCGCAGCCGGCGGCGTGCTGCCCCTGGTCCACTACCGGCTGCCGGGGCGCACCGGGATCGCGAAGGGGACGCTCCTGGGAGCGGTGGTGGCCGTGGCCGGTGCGGCCACGGGACGGGTCCGTCCCGTGTCTGCGGTCGTCCTCCTGGTGACCGCTCCGCTGGTCGG
>CAYVLM010000454.1:0-1644 GCA_964452225.1 uncultured Steroidobacteraceae bacterium
CACCCCGCAGGGCCACCGCCAGGTCGCCGTCGAGCATGGGAAGCAGGACCTGGGCCTCCGGGTCGCCGAAGCGGGCATTGAACTCGAGGACCGCCGGGCCGCGGTCGGTGACCATCAGGCCGGCGTAGAGGACGCCGCGGTACGGATGGCCGTCGCGGTCCATGAGCCAGGCGACCGGCTCGAAGACGTCCGCCACGCAGGCGTCTACCGCCGCTGCGCCGAACCACGGCACCGGCGTGTAGGAGCCCATGCCACCGGTGTTCGGTCCGGTCTCGCCGTCGCCGAGCCGCTTGTGGTCGCAGGCGGCCCCGAGCGGGACCACCGTCCTGCCGCTCACCAGCGCGAAGACGGACACCTCGCGGCCGTCGAGCCGCTCCTCGAGCACCAGGCGACCGCCCGGTCGCTCCCCGCCGAGCAGCGCCCGGATCGCGGCCGCCGCCTCACCGTGGCCCTCCGGGACCACGACTCCCTTGCCCGCGGCGAGCCAGTCGGCCTTCACCACGATCTGGCGCCCCCGCGCCTCCATGGCCGCGGCGTGAGCCAGCGCGGCGTCGACCTCGGTGAACGACTCCCACCCGGCGGTCGGCACGCCGGCGCGGTCCATCTGCCGCTTGGCGTACGCCTTCGACGACTCGAGCCGCGCGGCCTCCCGGGACGGGCCGAAGACGGGGATGGCGGCCTGCTCCAGCGCGTCCGCCACCCCGGCGGCCAGCGGAGCCTCGGGGCCGATCACCACCAGGTCGTAGCGCTCACGCGACGCGTGGCGGGCAACCGCCACCGGGTCGCTCGGGTCGAGGTCGTCGACGGTCTCCGCGACCGCCGGCGTGCCGCCGTTGCCGGGCGCGATCCGCACCCGGGACACGCCGTCGTCACGCGACAGGCGCCACGCCAGCGCGTGCTCGCGGGCGCCGCTGCCGAGGACCAGCAGCTCCATGCGGCTCAGCCGGAGGGGGCAGGGGTGGCGGCGAGCGAGGCGCCGGGAGATGCACTCGGCGAGGGCGCCGGGGTGCCGAGCAGCGCCGCCAGCGCCTGGAGCACCTGGTTCATCTGGTCGATCTTGGTCTGGTACGTCCCCAGGTCGCCGGCCTTGAGCGCCGCCTGCGCATCGGCGTACAGCTGCTGCGCCTGGGCCACCAGCTCGGGCGCGGTACCCGGCAGGTTGCCGCTCCCGCCACCTCCCTCGCCGCTTCCCTCGGGCGGCGGAACGGTCGCCTCGCCCAGGATCTGGGAGAGGGCGGCGTCAAGCGAGTCCGCGAAGGCGACCTTGCTCTGGGACGCGACGATGACGCGCTTGAACTCCGGCTGGCTCGACGATGTCGAGCGCAGGAAGATCGGCTCCACGTACACGATCGCATCGCCCATCGGCAACACCAGCAGGTTGCCACGGACCACGCTGGAGCCGGCCTGCGACCAGAGGGTGAACTGGGCGGACACGTTGCTGTCCTGGTTGATCCGGCCCTGGATCAGCGCCGGACCGTACGTGTTCGTGTCCGGCGGGAAGAGAAACGCGATTCGTTCGCCGTAGTGCCCCGGGTCCATGCGGGCCGCCGTCCAGGCGATCATGTTGTTCCGACCCGCGGTGACGAGCGGCTGGATGAGGACGAACTCGGCCTGCTTCTCGTCCGGCAGCTTCATGATCACGTA
>CAYVLM010000455.1:0-1644 GCA_964452225.1 uncultured Steroidobacteraceae bacterium
GAGCATGGGGATGACGGCAGCGCTGAAGGCGCTAGACGTGCTCGGCAACGCGCAGAAGGTGCTGGGCATCGAGGCGGTGTGTGCGGCGCAGGCGATCGACCTGCTCAGGCCGCTGGAGCCCGGTCCCGGCACGGGCGCCGGGCTGGCGGTGGTCCGGGGATTCGCTCCCACACTCGAACGCGACCGCTATCTCGCGCCGGAGCTCGAGGCGGCGACCGCGGCTGTGGCCGGCGGCAGGTTCGCCGACATCGTGCGGGCGGCAACTGGGCAGGCGTCCGGCGAGGGAGGCGAGCGATGACGGTGCGCTGCGACGTGCTCGTGCGTGGCGCGAGCGAGGTGTTCACGATGGTCGCCGGGGCCGGAGAAGACCCGGCCCCCGGTCCCGCCGGGCAGGACCGGCCGGCGGTCGACCTCGGCGTCGTTACGCGCGGCGCGGTCGCGGCCCGGGATGGACGCGACGTCAGGACCGGACCGGAGTCGGAGATCGCGGCGGCCCTCGAGGTGCCCGACGACGCGGTCGTCGTGGACGTCGAGGGCGCGGCAGTCGTGCCGGGATTCGTGGACGCTCATACCCACCTCACGTGGGCGGGCGACCGCGCGGCGGAGTACGGCGCCCGGCTGGCCGGCGCCACCTACCTGGAGATCCAGGAGGCCGGCGGCGGCATCAACAGCACGGTGCGCGCGACCCGGGCGGCGACGGAGGAGCAGCTCGCCGTCCTTGCCGCTCGCCGCCTCGACTCCTTCTTGCGCCACGGCACCACGACACTCGAGGCCAAGACCGGCTACGGCCTGACGCTCGAGGACGAGCGCAAGCAGCTGACCGCGGCCAAGACACCGCACCCGGTGCGCCGCGTGCACACCGCCCTCGCGGCGCACCTGACGCCGGAGGAGTACGCCGGCCGCGACGACGAGTACATCGCCCTGGTGTGTGACGAGATCCTCCCGGCGCTCGCCGGGCAGGCCGAGTTCGTCGACGTGTTCTGCGACGAGGGCGCCTTCACCGTCGCGCAGGCGCGGCGGGTGCTCGAGGCCGGCCGCGCGCTCGGCTACCGGCTCAAGATCCACGCCGAGGAGCTGGCGCACACGGGGGGGACGGCGCTGGCCGCTGCGCTCGGCGCCGTCTCCGCCGACCACCTCATCCACATCACCGCGCAGGACATCGCCGCGCTGCGGGCGTCCGGCACTGTCGCCGTCCTGCTCCCGGGCACCAGCTACACGCTGCACACCACGTACGCACCGGCGAAGGACCTGCTCGCCGCCGGGGTCAACGTCGCGCTCGCGACTGACTTCAACCCCGGGAGCTCCTTCAGCGAGAACCTGCAGATGGCCGTCTCGCTGGCCTGCCAGGAAGACCGCGTCACCCCGGCCGAGGCCCTCCGCGCCGTCACGCTGGGCGGCGCAGCCGCACTCGGCCTCCAGCACGAGGTCGGCAGCCTCGAGCCGGGCAAGTACTGCGACCTGCTCGCGCTCGACACCGCCAGCCACAAGGAGCTGCCGTATCACTGGGGCGTCAACCTCGTCTCCGGCGTGCTCGTCGGCGGTGAGGTCGTCGTGCGCGACCGGCGGGTCGTCGCATCCGCCGCCGTACACCCGGGCGGACCGGCCGCGTCATCCACCGCACCCTGACCAGCAGACGGAGGTCCG
>CAYVLM010000456.1:0-1640 GCA_964452225.1 uncultured Steroidobacteraceae bacterium
CCTCGCAAGCCGCCGCACCAGCCGTGGCCCGGTCGTGCTCGTCGTGGAGGACGCCCATCACCTGGACGAAGGGACGGCCAGGCTGGTGCACGCGGTGGTCACCCACGGCAGCGCTTTCGTGGTGATGACCCGGACATCGCAGGCCAGCGCTCCAGCTGCCCTTGCCGACCTCTGGAAAGGCGGCTCCGTGGAACGCGTGGAGCTGGCTCCGCTGAGCGAGCGAGTCACGGGGCTGCTGCTGGAGGCTGCGCTTGACGGGCCGATCGAGCCCTTGACGTCCCGACGTCTGTGGCGACAGTCGCGCGGCAACCCCCTGTTCCTGCGCGAGCTCGTGGACGGTGGCCTGGAGACCCGCTCCCTCGCCGGCGGACCGGGCGGGTGGCGGACTCGTATCGAGGTGGCGCCCACGACGCGCCTGGCCGAGCTGATCGAGGCGCGGCTCGGTCGCCTCGCAGACGGAGAGCGCGACGCGGTGGAGCTCGTCGCAACCGCCGGTTCCGTCGGCCTTCACCACCTCGAGACCGTGCAGAACGGTCGAACCACGGGCAACGGCGGCGGCATCCTCAACCAGGGCACGCTGGCGGCCACCGCCGTGCTGGTGACCGGGAATGTCGCCGCGGCCCTGGCCGCCTCGTCAGGCGGCGGAATCTACTCGACGGGTGACCTGACCCTGACCGATTCCACCGTCAGCGGCAACGAGTCCCAGGCGGGCGGCGGCGGTATCGACGTCCAGGGATCATCCGCCACGGCGCTGATCGACAACGTGACAGTCACGAACAACGCAGTCCACGAAGGCACGACCGACTTCCGCGGCGGCGGCGGGATCAAGGTCGGGGGCGGTGATGCCACGATCCGCGATTCCGACATCCACGGCAACACCAGCCAGTTCACCGGCGGAGGCGTGGCCGTGCTTGGCTCCGGCGCCAGCGTCGCGATCCAGGACAGCTGGATCCACGGCAACACCACGGCCTTCGCCGGCGGCGGCCTCGTGACCGAGAGCTATGCGCAAACCACCATCAGCGGCTCGACGATCAGCGGTAACACCGCCACCGGCCAGCCGATCACGATCGGCGGGGGGATCCGAGCCGAGGCGCCGGCCACCATCGCGAACTCCACGATCAGCGGCAACTCGGCAGAGTACGGCGGCGGCCTCTACTCCGCGTCCTCGGTCACGCTGGACAGTGTCACCGTCGCCGGCAACTCGGCCGACTCCGGTGGCGGTGGCATCGCCTCCTACTCGGGAATCGCCATCTCGACCACCGTAACCAACTCGATCGTGGCCGGCAATACCACCACGACAGCGGCGAACGGCAACGACTGCGGCGGCACGCTCGATGGTGGCGACACCCTGCTCATCGGCGACGCCACCGGCTGCACGCTGTCGGCCGTCACGAACGTCACCGTCAGCGACCCGTTGCTCGGATCGCTCCAGGACAATGGCGGCCCCACCCTCACGATGATGCCCCAGGCCGGCTCGCCGGCCATCGACGCCGGCGCCACGTCGCTGACCACCGACCAGCGCGGCGAAGCTCGTCCCTTCGGCGCGGGCCCGGACATCGGATCGGTCGAGGTCCAGGCCGCCGCCGCCACCCCGACGCCGGCACCGGCCACCCCGACGCCGGCACCGGCCACCCCGACGC
>CAYVLM010000457.1:0-1639 GCA_964452225.1 uncultured Steroidobacteraceae bacterium
CGTATCGCCGCTGCTCAACAAGGTGCGGCAGTTCACGGCCCGGCCCGCCATCCGAGACAAGGGAAGGCCCCTCCGAAGAGGGGCCTTCATTGCTGCCGGATTCGCTAACCGCAAGGGCATCTTTCACGAGCGGTTTCCCGCTCTACCCTTACCCAAACCTACCCATGACCTTGCAGCCAGTGGTGAATCGCTGTGCGAACAGCGTGCGCAACGATAGACCATCTGTTCTCAAAGGGTCAATGCCCCGAGGTTAAGAATCCTTTACACCGCAAGCAGTTTTCGCAGGGGCCGCGGGGCCGGATACGGGTGCCTCAGCTCGCCGCCGGCACGCCGCTTCCGGCCTGGATGGTGATCGAGTCGATGATGACCGGATCGAGCGGCACGCCGCGCGCACCGTTGGTCGGCACCTGGCCGATGGCGTCCACCACGTTGGCGCCCGCGACGACCTTGCCGAAGATGGTGTATGAGCGCGCCAGCTGGTTGTTCAGGTCGGCGAGGTCGATGAAGAACTGGCTCCCGTTGGAATCGGCCTGGCCGGTGTTGGCCATGGCGACCGCGTACTTGTCGTATCCAAGGTCGGCGGCGGGCGGTTCGATGGCGAACCCGTACCCCGGACCGGCGGTGCCGAGCCCGTTGAAGTCGCTGTGGTTGGTCCTGGTCTGCGGGTCGCCGGCCTGGGCAACGAAACCGGGCAGGACGCGGTGGAAGGTGATGCCGTGATAGAAGCCGCAGCGGGCGAGCTCCACGAAGTTGGCGGTGGCGATTGGAGCCCTGTCGCCGTAGAGGGTGATCGTGAAGCTGCCCTTGTTCGTCTTCACCACCGCGCTCCCGGCATTCGAGAGGATCTGGCCCGCCTGGGCCGCCGTGGGCGCCGCGGTCGGGCAGGCGGCCGGCGAGGCGCTCGCCCCGCTTGACGAGCAGCCCGCGGCGAAGAGCAGCGCGGCGGCCACCACCGCGACGCGCGGGCCGGGCCGACGGAATCTCGCGGCGCTCATGCAGTGAGCTCGGGGAAGAGGCGGCGCGCGTAGCTGACCGGCATGGTTCCCCCGTAGAGCAGCGTGTCGTGGAAGCGCTTGAGGCTGAAGTCGGGACCCGCCCGGCGCTCGACATCGGCCCTCAGCTGCCCAATGAGGTGGCGGCCGAAGAGGTAGCTGAGCGGGTACGTTGGGGTCGAGGTGTACCGCTTGACCTCGGCCACGGCCGCGGGCCGCTCGAACCCGGTGTTCGCGATCAGCAGGTCCACGGCCTCCTCGAAGCCGATGTCGCCCCGCTGCAGCTTGACGTCGAGGATGATCCGGGTGGCGCGCCAGATGGCATCGGTGTGGACGATGTAGCGCCGGATCGGCGAGGCGCTGAAGCCCGCGTCGCGCATGACCTGCTCGGCGTAGAAGGCCCAGCCCTCCACGAACTCGACCGCGGAGAAGGCGGTCAGCCGGACGAGGCTCGGATTGGTCTCGCCGGCGGCAAGCTGGAGGTGGTGGCCGGGATAGGCCTCGTGCACGCTGGTGTTGGCGATCGACGCGTAGTTGTGCTCCCGCATCATGGACGGCTCCGCCGGCGGGGTCACGATGTAGGTGCCGGCGGCATCGGGGTCGAACCGCGGCGGCTCGTAGTACGCGGCGAAGGGGATCACGTGGCG
>CAYVLM010000458.1:0-1630 GCA_964452225.1 uncultured Steroidobacteraceae bacterium
CGGTTGCCTTGCGCAGGCCGTCGGTGGTGAGCAGGACCAGGACGTCGGGCACGGCGACGGTGACGAGCGGCATCTCGGCGGGCGAGAGGACCAGCTGCGTGACGCTGTGCCCGGTCTGCACCGTCACGGGGTAGTCGTCACGCTGCACCGCCCACAGGCCGGAGCGGATGGCCGCCTCGCCGACCAGCCGCGCGGCGCTGCGAACCTTGCCGCCGGCGGACCCGGCCACGAGCAGGGAGCGCACCCGGTCGATGGGGGCGGCGAACTCCAGCGGGACGCCGCGGGCAGCCGTCTCGGCGGGCCGGGCCGACGCATCGGCCGCGTGCGCCCGGCGATAGGCATCGGCGTACTCGTGCACCTCGCGCCGGTAGAGCACGCCCGGCCGCAGGCCGGAGTCGGCCATCAGCTGCTCCATGGCCCTGCGCGAGAAGCGGTTGGATTTCACGTAGTAGGCGGTGCACAGCTCCCAGATGTCGAGCAGCGCAAAGCCCGGCTGGGAGATGGCCTCGAAGAGCCGGTCGGTCAGCTCGGCGTCGAACTGGGTGCCGCGGTAGACGTAGCCGGCGCCGTTGACGCCCACCGTGGCGCAGATGTCCAGGGCGTGCTCCAGGTTGCCGCCGGGGGTGGTGGAGGTGACCGCTCCCTCCGGGGTCGTCGTGGAGTGCTGGCCGCCGGTCATCCCGAAGTTGAGGTTGTTCATCACCACCACGGTGATGCCCACGTTGCGGCGGGCGGCGTTGACCAGGTGCGTCCCGCCGATCCCGGTGCCCCCGTCGCCCATGACGACGATCACCTCGAGTGACGGATCGGCGAGCTTGATGCCGGTGGCGTAGGTGATGCTGCGCCCGTGGAGACCGTGGAAGGCGCTGGTCGCGAAGTACTGGTCGGAGAGCCCCGAGCAGCCGATGTCGCTCACGATCACGACCTTCGCCGGGTCGCGGCCCAGCCGCACCAGCGCGGCGTCCAGGCGGTCGAGGACCGGCCCGTGGCCGCAGCCGGGGCAGAACGGGTAGGGGACCTCGTTGCGGAGGGTCTCCAGCGGATGGACCGATGTCGCGGTCACACGATCACCTCCGCGATCTCGTCGACGCCGATCAGCTCACCGTCGACCCGGTTGATGCCGATCACCTCGCGCCCGCCGGCCAGCCGCTCGATCTCGCGGCGGTACTGGCCAAGGTTCAGCTCCGGCACCACCACCCGCTCGATGCCGGCCAGGGCCAGGCCGATGGCGGCCTCCGGGACCGGCCACAGGCCACCGATGACGAGGTTCGCGACCCGAACCCCCGCGGCCCGGGCCTGGGCCACCGCCATCCGCGCCGCGCCGGCGGTCACCCCGTAGCTGACGACCAGGGTCCGGGCGCCCGGCTGCAGGTCGGCGTCGACGAGCGCCAGCTCGTCGAGGTGCTCGGTGATCTTCGCCGCCAGGTGGTGGTTGAGCGCGGCGACGGTCGGTGGATGCTTGGTGATCAGCGCCGCTTCGGTGTGGGTGGATCCTGTGAAGCGAACCGCATCGCCCGCGCCGTAGCGGTGCATGGGCGGGGTGTCGCCGGCCGGTGCGTACCGGTAGGGCGCGCCAGAGAGCGCCATCGGCCGCTCGGGTACCTCCGGCGCAGGGAACGCGTCCGCATCC
>CAYVLM010000459.1:0-1612 GCA_964452225.1 uncultured Steroidobacteraceae bacterium
CAGGCTGGGTGCAATAGACGGCGCCGAACTGGGCGACAGGCTGGGTGCCACGGAGGGTGCTGTGCTGGGTGCAATAGACGGTGCGGTGCTGGGTCGCGCGGCAGCCTGGTAGCTGACTGTGACGTCACCGGATGCCGCACCGGTGAGCAGGGCAGCGTCCAGGTTGAATAGGGGGAGGAGCGCCTTGGCAGCGTCGAGGCCGATGCGGATGGCCAGGACCTGCGGGATGGCGCTCGACAGCTTGCAGAGGTCATATCCCACCGCAGCTCCGACCACGCCTTCGGTCAGGATGACGAGAGCGTATTGGGCCATGGCCTCAAGCTCCGAGAGCGCGTTCTGGAAGTCATGTCGGCCCAGCGCCGCGATGAGGCCATTGGCGGTCGGATAGACCGCCAACGCGATCTTGACCACCGTGTCGGTCGCGAGGCCGCTGATGCCACCCGCGCAACCGGCATCAAGGGCAATGCCCACGGCCGCGATGGCAGCATCGAAGGCCAGACTGCCGGAGTCCGGCTGCACGTTGATCGTCAGCTGCCCGTCAGACGCGGCCGCATGGGCCAGCAAGGGGGCACTCGCAGGGCCCGGGATGATGACCGTGTCCAGATTGCCGAGTTGCACGCACCCGAGGTTGGCGCCACTCAAGGGGCAGGTGAGCTGCAGGGCGCTCCCGTTCTGCCAAGTGGCCGATTGCGAGTAGTCACCACTGAGTCCGAGGGCCCCGAGGATGGCGGCACCGGTCGCACCGAGGCCGAGCTCGTCGGCAATCGAGGTCTGGTTGGTGAGGGCGAGGGCCGTGTCGGTCCCGCTGGTCGCCGAGGTGAAGGATGCGTCGACGGTGCCTGAGGACGAGAGCGACCACGGTGCAGGCGTGGCAGCCAGCGCCGGCGCGGACGCACCAAAGGCAAGGCTGGCGGCCAACAGCAGCGCGAGGACCCGGCGACTCATGGCCGCACCTGGACGCTCACCGTCGTTCCCCCACCGGCGGTCGGATCCAGCACAATCTCACCCGGCCCGCCTGCAGTCGTGAAATCGATGAGGGTGGCGGATCCCTCGCTGCGGACGGTGACCTCGCTGGCAACGCCAGCGAGGTCAGAGCGATACGCATCGGCCAAGGTAGCTGGATCCGCGCTCGCGGCGAAGACCGCATAGAAGGTACCGCCGGCCGCAGCGGCATCCACAACCGAGGAGCCGCCAGGCACAAGCGCCGTGGGGAATCCACTGGGCAGCGCTGTCGCCGGGTGCAGGGTAGCGAAGGCAATCGTGGGGCCTGGGCTGGAAGGCGGCGAAGGTGTTGCACGAGCTGAGGAGACAAAGACGATGTCGATCCGGACCGGGTTTGTCCGGTTGATCGTGACCACGGCCGCGGTGAAGACGCTTGTGGAATCGGTGAACCGGAAGGTGGTTGACTGGTGCGTCTGGACCGGCCCGACGCTGGAGTGCCACCGGTCATTGACGAGACTGGCATAGAAGGCGGTGGTGGCATCGAAGCCCAGCGGGCTGGTCCAGGCTGCCACGCGGGCCGCGGACGCGCCGGATCCCGCAACGATCTGAGCATCGACGAGGTTGGACTGGTCGGGCACCGGGAAGGATGGAGCGTCCGGGTCGAGCGAGG
>CAYVLM010000460.1:0-1609 GCA_964452225.1 uncultured Steroidobacteraceae bacterium
CCGCTACCATCGGCCAATGGCCGACGAGAAGCCCGAGATGACAGCCGAGGAGGCGAGCCGGGCGCACCTGCGCGGTCCGGAGGGCAGCCCCGACCGCGGACCGCGGCGCATGCAGGAGCTGCGCCGGATCAGCCGCGACTACCCGTTCATCTGCCCGGTCGACTTCAAGCCGCACAAGGGCTCGCCCATCGGCTCCGACCCGAGCGGGGACCCCACCTTCATCCCGCACCACCGCGAGGACGATGGCGCCCACTACCTCGGCTAGGCCATGATCGGAAGCTGCGACTTCTGCGGGGCCCGCATGCCGCAGCTGCCGGTGCGCATCGAGATCGTCCGGGAGTCGGGCCCCATCGGCCTGGCGTCCGACCCGGCCCCGGGAGAGACGATCAACTTCACGAAGCGCTACGCGTTCTGCTCGTCGGACCACCTCTACGCCTGGGCGCGCGAGCGACGCTACATGCTCTGCAACCGCGAGCCCACCCCGTTCGAGGAGGGGCTGCAGCCGTACCTGCCCTCGCGGCACATGGGTGGCCGCGTGGGGCTCTGCGACGGGCATCACACCGGGCCGCACGAGTGGAAGGAGGCGTGGCCGGCGTGACGCGGAGGGGCCGGGCGGACGGGTAGACTGCCGGTGATGCAGAAGTTCGTCGTCACAGGCGGCCAGCCCCTGAACGGCGAGGTCTCGATCGCCGGGGCAAAGAACGCGGTCCTCAAGCTGATGGCCGCCTCGGCGCTCACCGACGAGCCCTGCGTCCTGCGCAACGTCCCCGACATCAGCGACGTGGCGATCCTGTGCGAGACCATGCGCGACATCGGCTTCGACGTGCGCCGCGTGGAGTCGGACGCCCTGGAGCTGCGTGCGTCGAGCGCCCAGTGGCTTTTCGTCCCGCTCGAGGCGGCCATGAAGATGCGGGCCAGCTTCATCCTGCTCGGCCCGCTCCTCAGCCGGTTCGGGCAGGTCATCATCTCCAACCCCGGCGGCGACCGGATCGGCCGGCGGCCGGTTGACCTCCACGTGGAGGCGATCTCGGCCATGGGCGCCCATGTCGAGTACAAGAACGGCTACTACTTCGCCCGCGCGCCGGAAGGGCGCCTGCACGGTGCACGGATCGAGTTCCCGTACGTCACGGTCATGGGGACCGAGAACGCGCTGCTGGCCGCCGTGCTGGCCGAGGGAACGACGGTCATCGAGAACGCGGCCCAGGAGCCGGAGACGGACGACCTGGTGGCCATGCTCTGCGCCATGGGGGCGCGCATCGAGCGGACGGCGCCCCATCGGCTCGAGATCGTGGGGGTCGACCGGCTGGGAGGTGCCGAGCACGAGGTGATCGGTGACCGTCTCGAGGCCGGCACCTTCGCCATCGCGGCCGCGGTGACCGGCGGCGACGTGACCGTCCGCGGGATCGTGCCCGAGCACCTGGGCCCGTTCCTCGAGGTGCTGGACCGGATGGGCGTCCCCTACGAGACCGATGCCGGCGCCGGCGGCGGGCAGGGTGCCGGCGGCGGGCAGGGTGCTGGCGGCGGGCAGGGTGCTGGCGGCGGGCAGGGCACCGGCGGGGGGCGGGGCACGCTGCGGGTCCGCTCGGCCGCCTCCTACCGTCCCGTCGAC
>CAYVLM010000461.1:0-1605 GCA_964452225.1 uncultured Steroidobacteraceae bacterium
GACCAGGTCGGCGCCGATGGCGTCGTACACCCAGCGAAATCCCTCCGCCGGCAGGGGCGCGCCGGTGGAGCCGACGCCGCGCAGGGCCGACAGGTCGAGCTGGTGCCCGGGCTCGAGGCCTTCCTTGCGGCAGGCCATCAGGTACGGGGCGCTGGTCCCGAAGAGCGTGATCCCGAGATCGGCCGCCATCTGCCACAGGGTGGCCAGATCCGGGTGGGCCGGGCTCCCGTCGTACAGGACGATGGTCGAGCCGACGAGGAGGCCGGAGACGAGGTAGTTCCACATCATCCAGCCGGTGGTGCTGTACCAGAAGAAGCGGTCGGCCGGACCGAGATCGTGGTGGAGGGCGTGGATCTTGAGGTGCTCGAGGAGGATCCCGCCATGACCGTGAATGATCGGCTTCGGCAGGCCGGTGGTCCCCGAGCTGTAGAGGACGTAGAGCGGGTGGTCGAAGGGGACCGGCTCGAAGGCGAGCTCGCCCGGCGTGGCGACCAGCTGGCTCCAGGTGATGGCACCCTCGGGGGCAGCGGCATCGGGCTCGAGGTAGGGGAGGACCACGGTGGCGCGCAGGCTGGGGAGGGCGCTGCGGATGGCCGCCACCTCCCCGGTGCGGTCAACCGCGCGGTCGCCGTACCGGTACCCGTCGATGGTGAGCAGCACCGC
Source organism: uncultured Steroidobacteraceae bacterium (assembly GCA_964452225.1). GTDB lineage: Bacteria > Chloroflexota > Limnocylindria > QHBO01 > QHBO01 > CAVXEH01. The sequence continues at coordinate 664 of CAYVLM010000461.1, forward strand.
CGGCTCGATCTGGCCGAAGCGGTCGATCACGCTCCGGGTGCCGAACTCCGGTGCGCAGGAGGACCAGACGGCGCCGATGGAGGCGGTCGCCAGGAGCCCAATGACCGCCTCCGGCACGTTGGGCAGGTAGGCCGCCACCCGGTCGCCCGGTCGCACCCCCAGGCGCAGGAGGCCGGCCCTGGCGCGGGCCACCGCGTCGCGCAGCTCCGCGGCGGTGAGCTGGATCTCGGGCCGCGACTGCGAGCGGGCGATGATCATCACGTCGCCGTCACCCCGTCCCGGCATCCGCAGGGCATGCTCCGCCCAGCTGAGCGAGGCGCCCGGGAACCAGCGCGTGCCCGGCATGCGGCTGTCGGCGAGCGCGGACGACGCCGGCGTGGCGAAGCGCACGCCGAAGTGCTCGGCGACCGCGGACCAGAACCCGGCCAGGTCCTCCGTCGACCAGCGCCAGAGCTCGTCGTAGCTGTCGAAGCGGAGGCCGCGGGTGGCTGCCAGCCACTCCATGAAGCGCCCCACGCGGCTCTGCTGCCGGGCGTCGGGCGCTGGCCTCCAGAGCACCGGAGGGCTGGCCATGGCCGCATCATGCCAGACCCCGGGACCGGCGGTATGCTGGGCCGAGGATGGTGCCGATCCCGAGACGCGCCCACCGGTTGGCTGCCGCGGTGGCGGCGCTCGTGCTCCTCGGGCTCGCCGCGCCGCCTTCCGAGGCTCACGGGACGCCCGTGATCCCGGACGAGCCGGGCGCCGCCGTCCTTGATCGGCTCAGCTACGGGGCGGTCACCGCGGACCTCGGCGGGGACGGCCAGCGTGAGCTGGTCTCCCTCGAAGCCCTGGCTTCGGACCCGACCCGGATGGCGGTGGGCTTCTGGCGGCTCGCCGCCGACGGCTCGTGGGTCGAGACCGGCCAGGCGTCGCTGCGGCGCGGCGCCACCGCCGCAGAGC
>CAYVLM010000462.1:0-1602 GCA_964452225.1 uncultured Steroidobacteraceae bacterium
GGGCGCGCACGCCCGATGGACCGGGCAGCAGGTCGTCGTCGCGCAGCTCGGGAAGGTAGCGGCGCACGGCTGAGGCGAACGCGCCGAGCGACACATCGCGCCACATTTCGACCAGACCCGTTCGCCAGTAACGGCGGGCGAGGCGCAGGAAGCCTGCCCCGGCGACCGTGCCCGCCAGGTCCCGGGCCCGCACGTCGCGGCGCCGGTACCCCTCGCGGGCGAAGGCCGGCACCGCGTTGGGTCCCGCCCAGACCTCGCCGTCGAGGCGGCGTGAGAGGTGGACACCGAGGAACGGGAAGCGCGGGTCGGGCACCGGGTAGATCAGGCTGCGCACCAGGTCGGCGCGCTCGCGCCGCAGGACGTGGTAGTCACCCCGGAACGGCACGATCCGCAGCCCGTCCGGCGGCCGCTCCCCCATGAGGCGCAGGACGCGATCGGCCTGGAGGCCGGCGCAGGCGACCAGGTGGCGCGTCGGCAGCTCGCCGGCGCTCGTCTCCAGGACCAGGCCGCCGTCCGCGCGATGCACCGCGAGCAGCTCGGCCCCCAGCCGGATCTCGGCGCCGCGCTGGCGGAGGACGTGGGCGAACCTCTCGGCCACCACCCGATAGTCCACGATTCCCGTCTGCGGTGAGTGCAGGCCGCGGATCCCGGCCGCGTGCGGCTCGATCTCGCGGATCCGTTCCGGGCCGACCAGCTCGGCGCCCGGGACCCCGTTCGCTCGCGACCGCTGGTGAAGCTCGTCGAGCGCGGGGAGCTCCGTCTCGTCGACGGCCACGACCAGCTTGCCGCTGAGCCGATACGCCACGCCCTGCTCGTCGCAGAAGCGGGTCAGCTCCCGCGCCCCCTCGGCGCAGAGGATCGCCTTGAGCGATCCCGGCGCGTAGTAGACCCCGCGGTGGATGACGCCGGAGTTGTGCCCGGTCTGGTGGGCCGCGACGATCCGCTCCTTGTCGATGACCGTCACCCGCAGGCCCGGGTGCCGCTCGAGCAGCCGCAGGGCGGAGGCGAGCCCCACGATCCCGGCGCCGACCACCACGACGTCGGCCCGGATCGCGGTCAGGTCGGCATCGGTCACGGGGGCGTCACGGGCGGTCAGCCGCGCAGGCGCTCAGGCCAGGGCGTCCCAGACCTGGCGGTCACGCTCCGCGGTCCAGATCCGGGGGTGGTCGATCCCGTCGAGCTCGTCCCAGGTGCGCTGCACGTTGAACGGCATGGTGTGGTCGAAGATCGGGTAGCCGGCGTAGCGCGGGGCCAGCTGGCCGTAGACCAGCTCGTACGCCTCCTTGAGCATTCCGCCGGCGTCGCGCACCCGGCGCGTGCCGTCCAGCGTCGTGCGCAGGAACGCGCGGGTGTCCTCGATGGCCCGATCGACCGCCTCCCCGTGGACCACCTCACCGCGACCGCCGACCAGGTGCTGCGCACCCAGCGCCTTCACGTTGTCGAGGGTGGCGCCGACCCAGTCGGCGACGTGCGCATCGCCCATGTACGGCGCGGCCTGCGCCTCGACCAGGTCGCCGGCGAAGAGGACGCGCTCGTCAGGCAGCCAGACGACGAGGTCGCCCGAGGTGTGGCCGCGGCCGAGGTAGCGCAGCTCGACCCGAT
>CAYVLM010000463.1:0-1600 GCA_964452225.1 uncultured Steroidobacteraceae bacterium
GCGTGCCGGGGACCAGCACGACCGACTTCTGGGGCATCGCCCACGTCCCGAGCCAGATCGAGCGCGAGGTGCTGTCGGCCGATGCCCTGGAGCGTCGGCTCGCGCTGCTGCAGGCGACGTGGGCGTATTTCGAGGACGTCGCGACCCGCGTTACACCCGAGCTGCGCAGGGGACCGCGCGGTGGCGGGCGGACCCGCGACCAGATCATCGAGCACGTCTACGGAACCGAGCCGCACAACTGGTGGCGCAAGGTTGGCCTGCGGGTGGACGAGGATGTCCGGCGCTCCCCAGAGGAGATGGCGGCCCTCCGCGCGGACTACCTCGACCGCATCCGCGCATACAACGCGGAGGGCAGGCCGGCGCGCAGCTGGCCGATCCAGTTCCTGGTCCGGCGCACGGCGCAGCACGCCATGGACCACGCCTGGGAGATGGAGGACCGGGACCTCACGCCGCGCTGACCGCGGCCGCCCTCAGCGACCCAGGACGACCACCTCGGGACCGGAGGCGACCCGCGACCAGGCGGCATCGGTCGTCGCCACCGGCAGGCCCAGCCGCAGCCCCAGCGCCAGGCAGAGGCGGTCCGCCAGGGACAGCGCGGACCGTGGCTCCCACAGCGCAGCGGCGCGCTCCCCATCGGCCGGGGTTACCTCGGTGACCGCCAGGCCGAACGACGTGAGCAGTCGGGCCACCAGTCCCGGCTCGATGCCGTGCTGGCGCGCCTTCTGGAGCACCTCGGACCAGTTGGCCGCGCCGATGACGCCCTCCACCAGGAAGCGCTCCGCCTGGTCGCTGCCGGGCTCGTCCTGCAGCCAGGCCAGAACGGCCGATGCATCAACCACGGCCGCCACGTCAGTCGCCTCGCCTGGCCGCCACGCGGCGATCCGCCAGGAGCTCGGTGGACAGGCTCGTGCCGACCCCCGCGAACATCGCCCGCAGCCGCCGTTTCACCGCCGCGCGGGGCAGGAGCAGGACTCCCTCGCCCTCGACCAGGGCAACGAGCTCGCTCCCTACGTCGATCGAAAGCTCTCGGCGGATCGGGGCGGGGATCACTACCCGTCCCTTTGGGCCCACCTCAATGACGTGGGTGTCACTCATGAAGTCAGGGTGACACCTGCGGTCGCCGGCGTCAACCAGATGGCGCGATCAGGCCAGGGAGACCCAGCCTCCGGTGCGGGCGCTCTCGACCACCGCCTCGACCAGCTGCACGGCCCTCACCCCGTCCGCCAGCGACGGGTACGGCAGCTCCCTCGACGCTGGATCCACGCCGGCGGCAATGGCGCCGTAGACGGCGCGCATCAGATCGCGCATTGCCTCCGCCCAGCCCTCAGGGTGCCCCGCGGGCAGGGACGGCACCCCGGCCTCGGGTGGCGGCGCCAGCGGCCGCACCAGGGTGCGCGCATCCCCGCGGGTGCCGATCCAGAGGCGCTCGGGGTCCTCCTGCGCCCAGGCCAGCGAGGCGTGCGACCCGGCCAGCTCCAGGGTGAAGGCGTTCTTGCGCCCGGGGCTGACCTGGCTGATGACCATGGCCCCCCGGGCGCCATTCGCGAAGCGGACCAGGACGGTGGCGGCATCCTCCGAGCCGATCTCCACCGGCACCCGC
>CAYVLM010000464.1:0-1597 GCA_964452225.1 uncultured Steroidobacteraceae bacterium
TGCGGGTGCACCGAGCGCGGAGAGCCCGAGCCAAGCGCCCAGGCAGGAACACCAATGGGAGCGGGCACTCGGGATTGGAGAATACCGTATCCGCGATCAAGCCCCCAACCGTGGAACTTCCGAGCGAGGTGAGGAGGAAACGCTGCCCAACGTCAGCATCTCGATCGAACACGACCTCGATGGGCTGAGGGAGGCCTGGACAAGCCTTGCCGCATCCGGCAGCAACATCTTCGCCAGCTGGGAGTGGGCGACCACCTGGTGGCGGCATCTCGGTCGAGGAACTCCGCTGGTCGTGGGAGTCCATGTTGATGGCGAGCTGCGCGGGATCCTTCCGCTGTACGCGTGGCGAAGCCGTCCGCTGCGGATTCTCCGCTTCATCGGACATGGACCCGCCGACGAACTTGCGCCCATCTGCGCCGCTGGAGACGAGACCGTTGTCATCGCGTCGATGGGTGCGGCGCTGTCGGAGTTGCGCCCGTACGACATCTTCCTGGGTGACGTCATGCCAGCGGATCTCGCGTGGTCCCAGGACCGTGCCCGCCTGCTGCTGGAGCGTTCGCCGTGGATCGAGATCCAGGACGATACGTGGCCCGCGTTCATGGCTCGGCAGACCCGGAGCTTCCGCAGTCGGGTCCGCAGGCGTGAGCAGAAGCTGAGCGCGGTCGCGAACACCCGTTTTCGGGCAGCCACCAGACTGGAGGCGCTGCCGGGGGACCTCGATTGCCTGTTCCGCCTGCACCGGGCACGCTGGGGCAGAGAGACGGCGTTTTCGCGCCTTGAGGCGTTCCATCGCGAGTTTGCCGAGCTTGCCTTCGAGAAGGGATGGCTTCGGCTGTGGTTCCTCGAGCTCGACGAACAGCCCGTCGCCGCGTCGTATGGGTTCCGCTACGGATCCAAGTACGCCCACTACCAGCAGGGACGAGATCCGTCCCGCACTGAGGTATCGCTCGGCACGGTCCTCCTGACCCACACCCTCCGCGAGGCAGTGAACGAAGGGGCGCGAACATACGCGCTCCTGCGCGGCGATGAGCCGTACAAGTACCGCTTCGCCAACCGGGACAATGGCCTGGAAACCGTAGGCATCGCGGGGTCTGTACGCGGCGGTGCTGCGCTCTGGACGTATCGCGAGGCCATGGCAGCCGCCCGCTGGATCCGGCGCCAGCAGCGACGTCACGCCACCATGACCAACCGGAGTCCTCAGCCGCGCGCTTAGCTGCCGGCGAGGATCCACCCGTGCCGGGGACGCCGGGCGCCCCGAGCTGGGTCACCGATAGCCGGTGGTGACCAGGCGCACCGGGAATCGGCGCGGAGAGTCCACGGGCCGTGCGAGACAGGGCCGACGGCGGTCCGGCCAGCGCCGTGTCGGAACGGGTGAGTCTGGTAGGTTCAGGTGCAGACGGGGGTTGTCCGCCCGAACGCAATGCTCGGCCGGACTGCGTACCTCCGACCCATTGCCCGCGAATTCCGGTGCGCCGCGTCACCGCTGCGCGCGCCGGGCAAGCTGAGGGCCCGGCCGGAGCCGGGCCCTCGAGTGTTGCTCTCCTGGTTACGGGCAGCCAGCCCGTCATCCAATCATCAGCGCTTTCGCAGGCGGCGC
>CAYVLM010000465.1:0-1596 GCA_964452225.1 uncultured Steroidobacteraceae bacterium
GGCCACCAGGACGATGTCACCGCCGCGGCCACCGTCACCGCCGTCGGGCCCTCCGCGGGGAACGTGGGCCTCCCGCCGGAAGGAGTTGGAGCCGCTGCCACCGTCGCCGGCGGCGACGAAGATGCGGAGGTGGTCGGCGAACATCGCCGCGATCATACCGGGCCCCGCGCGCCCGGACCGTCAGCGCGAGATGTAGCGCAGCGGGTTGACGTAGACGCCGTTGACCTTCACCGCGAAATGAACGTGCGGCCCGGTACAGTCGCCGGTGCAGCCCACGTTCGCAATGCGTTCGCCCCGGGTGGCGGTGTCGCCCTTCTTGACCAGGATCAGCCCCAGGTGGTTGTAGACGGTGTGCAGACCGTTCCCGTGGTCGATCTCGACCACCAGCCCTCCGCCGTCGTTTCGCCAGCCGGCCCAGATGACGACCCCATCGGCGGCGGCCAGCACCGGGCTGCCGGCGGGTGCCGCCAGGTCGACGGCCAGGTGACCGGACCAGAAGTACTGGGTGATGACCGCACCCGGCACCGGCCACAGGAGGCTGCCATTGCTCTTGACCGCGACGTACACCGGCGGCTTCGGCTTGGGCGTGGGCTTGGGTGTCGGCGTGGGCGTCGGCGCGAGGAAGTCGTTCTGCGTGGGGATCCTGGTGTCGTCGACGAACGGGTCCGGCTGGGTGAGGCTGGCGTTCAGCAGGAACGAGGCCGAGCGGTAGGAACGCGTCACCGAGGCACCGCGCGCGGTGGACACGACAAATGCTGCAAGGCCCGGTTGGGGAATCCGGCCATCCTGTGCCGCCTGGCCGCCCTGGGCAGTCTGACTGCCCTGCACGGCCGAGAAGCCGAACGCAGCGGTGAACGCCACGAGACCCGCCACGGCGAGATGCGCGATGGCGCGCCCGAGCGGTCGGCTGTCAGTCAGACGGGGCAGACGTGGATGTCGTACGGGCAATAGTGTCCGGCTCCGTCGGCAAGTTCCTGCGGGCTACGGTGTGCGACTCGATTTCGGTCCTCTACCCCCCGCACGGAACGGACGAGCCCGAGCCGTACGTGGCGATCCTAGCAGTGGCCCTGCACCCGGGCAACCGGGCCGGGGGTCACATGGTGACCGGGACGTTTGCCCTACGGGCCGCGGCTGCCCAGCTGCAGGGGTGGACACCCGATCGTCGTGAGCGCCGTGCCGTCCGGACCGAGCAGGGTGATCCAGACGACCTGGCGCCCGGAGCCGGTCGCGGGAGGCAGGGTCACCGGGAGCTCGACCGATTCGCCGGGCCCGAGCGCGGGCACCTCCCCGGCCAGTGGCTGCAGGGTGTCGGGCGCTTCCGCGAGGTACGGCATGTTGGTGGCTTCCCAGCCCGCCGCCAGGACCAGGCCGGACGGCCACACGGCGCTGCCGGTGTTGGTCAGGCGCAGGGTCATGGCACCGTCGGCCGGCGCGACCGCCGGCCAGAAGGGAGGACCGTCACCGGGCACCGCGGTCGGCTGGACCCCGGCGGACCCTCCGAGGACGAGCGCATCAATGCGGGCCGCGAGGGGCCGGTCTGCCAGGTAGCGGACGATCCCGTCGTAGATCCCCTTCGCGGCGTCGGTGTATCCGGCC
>CAYVLM010000466.1:0-1595 GCA_964452225.1 uncultured Steroidobacteraceae bacterium
GGCGCGGGGCTGCGCCGCATCGAGGCCGTGACCGGTGCCGGTGCCGACGAGCTCGTGGCGCGCCGCCTGGAGGCGCTGCAGTCGACGGCCCAGCTGCTCGGCGAGACGCCGGAGAAGGTCCCGGCCCGGGTGGCAGTCCTCCTTGAGCGGCTGCGGGAGGCGGAGAAGGCGGCGCGCGAGGGGTCCGGACCTCCCCGGCGTCGCGTCGATGCGCGCGAGCTGCTCGCGGGGGCTACCGACGCCGGGGCGACGAAGGTGATCATCGAGCGCCTGGACGAGGCCGATGCCGCCGTGCTCCGCACGCTGGCCGACGATCTCCGCGGCTCGGCCGGCCGGTTCGTGCTGGTGGCGGCCGGCTCTGCGTCCGGCCAGCCGGCGCTCATCGTGGCCACCAGCCGCGACCTTGCGGGGGAGGGCTTCGACGCCGTCCCCATCGTCCGCGCGGCGGGGCGGCTGATCGGCGGCGGGGGAGGCGGACGACCCGACCTGGCCCAGGCGGGCGGCCGCGACGCGACCGGGCTCGACGCGGCGCTGCGCGAGGCGGGGCGGCTGGCGCTCGAGGCGCTCCAGGGCCTCGAGTCAACCTGAACGGCGCGAGGCGAAGGGATACGGGATGCAGGGTTTTGTCGGACGGGTGGTTGACCTGCTGCCGTACCCCCGACGCTCGGGCGACGCTGCCGCGGGCGCCATCGTGGCTCTGGACGTCGGCACCGAGTTCGCCAAGGCCCTCATCGTCTCCACCCGGGCTGCCCCGGACGGCTCGCTCACCGGTGTCGTGCACGGTGTCGGGCGCCGTCGCCAGGGGCTGACCCACATGCAGTCGGGCACGGTGAGCGACATCGACGCCGTGGTCGAGAACTGTGCGGCTGCGCTGGACGGTGCCCGCTCCGAGGCGGGAATCGCGCCGCGCAGCGCGGTGATCGGCATCGCCGGCGAGCTGGTGAAGGGCACCACCTCGTCGCTGGCGGCCCGTCGCGACGATCCTCGTGTCCCGCTCGACGAGGCCGAGCTGCAGCGGGTGGTGGAACGGGTCCAGGACGACGCGCTGCGCGAGGCGGAGCAGCGCATCGGCTGGGAGAGCGGGATCGAACGCCTCGACGTGCGGCTCGTCCATGCCGCCATCGTCGAGATGAAGATCGACGGCTACCCGGTCAGCAACCCCATCGGCTTCACCGGCAGCCACCTCGAGCTCGCCATCTTCAACGCCTTTGCGCCCATGGTGCACCTCGGCGCGCTGCAGTCGATCGCCTCGGCCCTCGACCTCTCGCTGCTTGGCGTCATCGCCGAGCCGTACGCGGTGGCCACCTGTCTGGCGCCGCGCGAGCTTGGCGACGCCGGGGCGGTCTTCATCGACGTGGGCGGTGGCACCACCGACGTCGCCTTGGTCCGGCACGGGGGGATCGCCGGGACCAAGATGCTCGCCCTCGGTGGCCGGGCCTTCACCAAGGGACTCGCGGAGCGGTTCGAGCTCCCGTTCGACCGCGCCGAGGCGCTGAAGCTGGCCGTCGCCGGGGACGACCCGATGCCCGAGGCCTCGGTACCGCGGCCGGAGGTCGAGGCGGCCCTGGAGGCCGATGCGAGCGTCTGGCTCGATG
>CAYVLM010000467.1:0-1593 GCA_964452225.1 uncultured Steroidobacteraceae bacterium
ACCTCACTGCACCCGCAGCGCCCCGACGCCTGTCCGTCAGCACGCGCGAGTTGCGGCGAGCGGCTAGGCTGCTCGCATGGTGGAGCGACGGCGTGGCTGGTGCCTGCTGTTGACCTTGGCGCTGGCGGCCGCCCTCGCCGGCTGCAGCGGCGAGAGGATGCCCAGCGTTGTGCCCTCCTACGGACCTTCCACCGCGCAGCCGGGCCTGCTCTCACCGACGGCGAGCGGCGCTCCGGCGTCAGCCACGGCGAACGGCGCGACACCCACGGCCGCGCCAACGCCCACCGTCTCACCAACCTCGACCCGCAAGCCGACGCCCAGGCCCACGCTGACCCCCACCACCAAGCCGACGGGGTTCGACCCGAAGCACGTCACCGTCAAGTTCACCGCCGTGGCGACGGTGCCCGGCCAGCCCCTGGCGATCGTCAACGCCGGCGACGGCTCGGGACGCCTCTTCGTGGCGGAGAAGGGCGGGCGCGTCTACCTCCTGTCCGGCGGCAAGGTCTCGTCCACGCCGTTCCTGGACATCTCCTCGAAGGTCTCGTCCGGCAGCGAGCAGGGGCTGCTGGGCCTGGCGTTCCATCCGGACTATCCGGCCGACCCGCGCGTCTTCGTCGACTACACCGACACCTCCGGCAACACCGTGGTTGCCTCGTTCAGGGTCAGCGCCGGCAACCCGAACGCGGTCGACCCGGCGAGCGAGGTCACGATCCTGACCGTGGACCAGCCGTACTCGAACCACAACGGCGGCTGCCTCCAGTTCGGTCCCGATGGCTACCTGTACATCGCCCTGGGCGACGGTGGCTCCGGCGGCGATCCGCAGAACCACGCCCAGTCGCTTGGCACGCTGCTGGGCAAGATCCTGCGGATCGACGTCGACCACTCCGCCGGCGGCAAGAACTACGCCATACCCGCCTCAAATCCCTTCATCGGGACGGCGGGGGCGCGGGGCGAGATCTGGGAGTACGGCCTGCGGAATCCCTTCCGCTTCTCGTTCGACCGCTCGACCGGCGACCTGTGGATCGGCGACGTGGGCCAGGCGAAGTGGGAGGAGATCGACGTCTCGCGAGGCGATCGCGGAGGCCTGAACTTCGGCTGGCGGATCATGGAGGGCGACCACTGCTACAACCCGAGCAGCGGCTGCTCGGCCACCGGTCTGACTCTGCCTGTGGTCGAGTACTCGCACACGTACGGGTGTGCGGTGATCGGCGGCGACGTGTACCGAGGGTCCGCGTACCCGGCGCTGCGCGGTGGCTACGTGTTCACCGACGAGTGCTCGGGCATCACCTGGGCGCTCAACGCCGCGGCCAAGGGACCCCAGCCGCTGGTCCAGGTTGGCACAGCGCCCGGGCAGATCGCGGGATACGGCGAGAGCGAGGCCGGCGAGCTGTACGCCGCCGACCTCAATGGCAAGGTCTACCGCGTCGCCGCGGTTTCGCGGTAGCTCCGCCGCAGGGGGACAGGTTCGTGGTTGGCCTGACCACACCCCAAATGGGGAAGCTACCCTCGCTGATCGCCTGGCTTTCCAGCTGGCGCAGACCGTGCCCGCTGTCGCATCTGGTAGTCGATCCCCTCCGAGGCGGGCTTGCCGTG
>CAYVLM010000468.1:0-1592 GCA_964452225.1 uncultured Steroidobacteraceae bacterium
CAGCGTGCAGCTGCGCGACTACCGGGAGGTGACCGGCACCTACGACGCAATCGTCTCCATCGAGATGCTCGAGGCGGTCGGCGCCGAGTACTTCGGCACCTTCTTCGAGGCCTGCGACCGCGCGCTGCCGACCGGCGGAAAGGTGAGCCTGCAGACGATCACGCTGCCGGACGTCGGCTACGAGCCCCAGCGGCGCGGCGTCAACTGGATCCAGACCTACATCTTCCCGGGCGGGCTCCTCCCCTCGCTCGCGGAGGTCGAGCGCTCCCTTCACGGGACGCGCCTGCTGCTCACCGCCTCCCAGGACATTGCGCCGCACTACGCGCGCACGCTGGCCGCCTGGCGGGACAACCTGCTGGCGCACCGCGCGGAGGCGATGGCGCTTGGACTCGACGAGCGCTTCCTGCGCATGTGGGAGTACTACCTGGCGCAGAGCGAGGCGGGCTTCGCCACGGGGCTGATCGGCGACCAGCAGATCGTGCTCGAGAAGCGGCGCGGCCTGGCCGCATAGGCCGATGGCGGCCGACGAGGCCCGAGCGCCGTGGGCCGGGGACGACTACCCCGGCACGTCCGTGCTGCCCGCCGCCACGGTGGCCCCGCGCAGCGCGTCGACGGCTGCCGGGAGGCCGTCGGGAAGCTTCAGGAGGCGGCCGCGGCCGGTTCGCACGGCGGCCGCGGCGCGGCCGCCGACGGCAATCACCATGCCGGGGCGCGCCCGGCGCAGCGCGGCCGCCACTCGTCGTGCGGGTTCGACATCGGCGGAGGTGACCACCCCCAGCACCGCCGCCGCGGCCTCGGTCTGTCGCGCGGCCTCCAGCCACTCGTGGTCGGGGAGGTCGGCGCCCAGGTAGCGGACCGGCACGCCGCTCCGGCGCAGTGCGGTGGCGAAGCAGAGAGCACCGAGCTCGTGGCGCGACGCGGGCGGAAGGCCGACCAGGACGACGCCGCGCTCACCGTCGGGACGGCCGGCGGCGAGGAAGGCGGCTCCCAGGCGGCGGGCGACCGCGTTCGCCGCCGCGTGCTCACCGGCGACCGAGACCCGGCCATCGGCCCAGGCCTCGCCGAGCGCGACCAGGCCGGGCATCACCAGCTGATCCGCCACCTGCTCGAAGCTGCCGCTTGCGAACATCTCGTCCAGGACGTGCTCGACCGCACCCTCGTCCATCCCGGCCGCGGCCCCGACGAAGGCGGCGATCAGTTGTGGGGCGCGGTTCGGTTGAGCCGGCGTGGCGTTGGGTTCGGCAACCGCGGGGGCGTCCTGCAGGATCTCGTCGAGGGTCGCCTCGTCAACAGAGCGCAGGTGCGCCGCCGCGTTGCTCGGCGTCCATCCGGCGTCGATGAGGCGTCGCATGGCCCGCAGCCGGCGCATGGCGGGCTCGTCGTAGAGGCGGTAGCCCGATGGCGTCCGTGCCGGCTCGACGATGGCGTAGCGGCGCTCCCAGGCTCGGAGCAGCGGCACCGAAACGCCCGAGCGGGCGGCTGCCTCCTTTATGGTGTACATGGTATGTTCAATATACCACGTTACAAAGCATTGACACGGGAGCTGCCGGTCCCGGCGGCGCACTGGACCTGGGCGGCTGCCGGGGACGGTA
>CAYVLM010000469.1:0-1590 GCA_964452225.1 uncultured Steroidobacteraceae bacterium
CCATCCTGACGGCAGCTTCTGTACACGTAGGAACGCATGCTGCGACTGGTTCGAGCCCTGGGCTTCCTGGCGCCGCTGGCGGTGACCCTGTGCGCCACGGTCGTGCTCGTCATGACCGCGGGGCAGGCAGGGACCGCTGGCCTGTCGCGGACCGTGATCTACACCCTGGTCGCCCTCGCCGCGGTCGCCGGCATGACCGGGATGGCGCTCGCCGCCTGGGCCTACATGGGCTGGCGACTGAACCGGATCGCCGGGGCCCTGGAGGCGACCCTGGCGGACGACGTTGCCGTCATCCTGCGCGAGAGCGGGATCCCGGCCGAGCGGCGGCTGGCTCGAGCCTTCAACGCGGCTGCCGGTGCCTTCCTGCAGACCGAGGTCCGGGCCACCCACGACCGGCTGACGGGGGTCGCCAACCGGGAGACGCTGCTGACCACCCTCTCGGCCGAGATCGAGCGGGCCGTGCGCCACTACAAGCCGCTGTCGGTGGCCTTCATGGACATCGACCGGTTCAAGCCGATCAACGACAGCTTCGGCCACAACAGCGGCGACGCCGTCCTGCGCCAGATCGCCATGCTCGTCTGCGACACCATCCGCCCCTCCGACCTGTTCGGCCGCTACGGAGGCGAGGAGTTCATGCTGATCCTCCCCGAGACGACGCCCGAGGAGGCGGTCGAGATGGCCGAGCGTGTCCGCACGCTCGTGGCCCAGGCCCCCCTGGTCATCGCCAACGATCAGCGCATCAGGGCGACCATCAGCATCGGCGTCGCCGGCGGACGCGGCAGCATCCTCCAGGTCGATGCGCTCGTGGACCAGGCCGACGCGGCGATGTACGCAGCCAAGTCGCTTGGACGCAACCGCACCTACCTCTTCCGCGAGCTCGACGACGAGTCGCCGGTGCGCCGGGCCCCGATCTCCTCGGACCGCCGCGCCGCCGCGGCCGCCATCGGCGAATGGGCCTCCGATACCGCCAGCGAGGCCCTCGCCTCGGTGCTGGCACCGCAACCCCACCATCGGGGTCGGCCCTCAGACATGATCGCCGCCCTCGCCACGGGAGTTGGCCTGGGGATGGGGCTGCCGCACGAGGAGATCGAGCGGATCCGGATCGCGAGCCTGCTCCACGATCTCGGGAAGCTCGCGGTGCCGGCCGAGATCCTCGACAAGCCGACCGGCCTGTCGAGCGCGGAATGGCAGGCGATCGGTGAGCACCCGCGGGTGGGCCAGGTGATCCTCGAGCACGCCTCGAGCCTGCGGGAGGCGATCCCGGTGGTGCTCCACCACCACGAGCGCTTCAACGGAACCGGCTACCCCCACGGGCTGCGGGGCCAGGAGATCCCGCTCGGCGCGCGCATCGTGGCCGTCGCCGACGCCTACCACGCCATGGTCCACGACCGTCCGTACCAGCCGGCGCGATCCCATGACGAGGCGCTCGAGGAGCTGCGTCGGCACGCGGGAACCCAGTTCGACCCGGAGGTGGTCGAGAGCTTCTGCTACCTGTACGCCGATGCCGTCCCTTCCGACGGCCTCGAGGAGGTCTACCGCCTCCACGAGCGGGCCCGGGGCGGGATCGAGCGTCTCGACCCGCGCGCCGCC
>CAYVLM010000470.1:0-1589 GCA_964452225.1 uncultured Steroidobacteraceae bacterium
CGGCGCCGCGCCGCCGCCGATGATCGGAACGCCGGCGCCCAGGGCTGTGCGGAGTGCCGCGAGGATCACGTCCGCGCCCGCCCCCGCGATGGCCGACATGACAATGCACAGCCGCGGTGGGAGCGGTGTCCTTGTGGTGGCGTCGGCGACCGCCTGGCGCGCCGCTGCCTGGGGGTCGGCCGCGACGTTGCGGCCGAGGCCCGCCACGATCTCGATGGTGTCGCCGGCGAACAGGGCCAGAGCCACGGAGTCCTCGCGGAAGCCGAGGACCGATGACATCTCGCCGGCACTGCTCGAGCCGGCCAGCTCGATCCCTGGGTATCGGGTATGGACCGCGTCGACCAGGGCCTGGTGGTCCACGTCCCACGTGGAGATCAGCAGGCCGGCCCGGGGCGTGGCGCCCGCGAGGCCGGCATCGCACTGCGCGAAGACCGACTCCAGCGCGCCCTCGAGGTCAACGTCGTCGCTGTGGCCGATGGGCCATCCGGAACATGAGCGAAGGATAGCCCGCGGCGCGGCGGTGGGTCAGGGTCGCAGGGTGGATGCGATGGTGCGCTCGTCGAGCAGGAGATCCAGCGCGTCGAGGATCGAGCAGCAGACGACGTCGGCGGCGAGGATCGCCGGGGTTGCCGCTCCCTCGGAGCCGACGATCGCGATGCCCAGCCCGGCCACCTTCAGCATGGGCTCGTCGTTGCGGCCGTTGCCGATGGCCACGGTCCGCTCGGCGCCGAGGGCACGGATCAGGTCCCCCTTCTCCGGTCCCGTGGCGATGGTCGCCACCGAGACCGGCAGGTCCGCCGCCAGGCGGCCGGCCGTTCCGAGGGTGTCGGCGGTCACCAGGTGAAGCTGCAGGTCGCTCGCCAGGCTCGCCAGCCGTTCGGCGACCCCGGGGATCAGCTCACCGCGGTTCGAGAGCGTGCCGTTGAGGTCGAGGACGACGTGCTCGATCTCGAGGACGGCCGTCCCCGGCACGCGGTAGGTGCGCACCCGCGCTAGGCGCGAGCGCTGCCGGGGCCCGCCGCCCTCCGGGACAGCGAGTCCACGCTCACCGCGGCGAGCAGGACCAGGCCAGTGATGATCAGCTGCCACTGGATGGCGAGGCCCATCAGGTAGAGTCCGTTGTAGATGGCGCCGATGACCAGGCCGCCCAGCACGCCGTGGATCGCCCGCCCGCGCCCACCGTAGAGGCTCGTCCCGCCGATGACCGCCGCCGCGACCGCGTACAGGACGAGCTGGCCGCCGTTGATGTTCGTGGTCATGCCGCCGAGCTGTGACGCGTAGATGATGCCTGCCAGGCCAGAGGTCGCCGAGCAGAGGACGAAGCCGAGGGTCCGGACTCTCGGCACGTTGATTCCCGCCCGACGGGCGGCCTCGGGGTTGCCGCCGACCGCGTACATGTGGCGCCCGAACTGCATCCGCTCGAGCAGGATGGTCCAGAGCCCGAGGACGCCGAGCACGAGCGGTATGACCCACGGCACGCCAACGACCTCAATGGTGGCCAGCTCGGCCGCGCGGTTCACGTTGGAGATCGCCACCACCGCTGCGCCGGCCACCGCAATCATTGCGATCTTGGCCACGGTGAGGCCCAC
>CAYVLM010000471.1:0-1584 GCA_964452225.1 uncultured Steroidobacteraceae bacterium
GCCGTACGGAGACTTCCGCGACCCGGCAACCATCCGCCAGTGGGCGAGCCAGATCGCCCGATCGCTCACCGGGGATCCGGGGCCGCGACCCTCGCCCAATTCAGAGGTGAACCTGCCCACCGCCGGCGGTCGCTAGACGCACTCGCTGATTCACCTGGGCGGTTACCGATGGTGGGCAGGACACCGTTATGACCGTCGACGGTCGCAAGGGTGTCTCCACCACCAACGCCACTCCACGCGCGGCTGCGCGGTGCTCGAGGGACCGATTGGCGTGCCGCCCCGGGCGTTTTGGCACTACTCTCACCCGGTGGCGGAGACGAGAGTGAGCGGGATGCAAGGCTTGCCTCCCGAGGTCCTCGCGGACCTGATCGCCGGCCGTGAGCCGGTGCCCGTTGCGCTGCGCGGCCCCGCGTTGCTCGCGCAGTCGCTCCTGAACAAGGACCTCGCCTTCAGCGAGGCGGAGCGCCAGACGTTCGGCCTGCGCGGGCTCATGCCGCCGCACGTGAAGAGCATCGAGGAGCAGGTGGCGCTCGAGATCGAGCACCTGCGGGCCAAGGGCGACCCACTGGAGCAGTACATCGGCCTTGCCGCCCTGCAGGACCGCAACGAGACGCTCTTCTACCGGGTCCTGATCGAGAACCTGGAGGAGTTCCTCCCCATCGTCTACACGCCCACGGTGGGCCTCGCCTGCGAGCGCTTCAGCCACATCCTGCGCCGATCCCGCGGGATCTGGATCACGCCGGACGACCGCGACATCGACTGCATCCTGCAGAACGTCGGCCGCCCGGAGATCAAGCTGATCGTGGTCACCGACAACGAGCGGATCCTGGGGCTCGGCGACCAGGGCGCCGGCGGGATGGGGATCCCGATCGGCAAGCTGGCGCTCTACAGCGCCGCCGCCGGCATCCACCCTGCCTCGACGCTGCCGGTGTCCCTGGACGTGGGGACCGACAACCAGAAGCTGCTGGACGACCCCGCGTACGTCGGCTGGCGCCACCCGCGGCTGCGGGGTCTTGCCTATGACCTGGTGATCGAGGACTTCGTGCTGGCCGTGGGGCAGGTCTTCCCGCACGCGATCATCCAGTGGGAGGACTTCAAGCAGCACACGGCCCTCTCCCTCCTGCGCCGATACCGGTGGCGCACGCCCTGCTTCAACGACGACGTGCAGGGCACCGCCGCCGTGGCGCTGGCCGGTGTCCTGGCCGGACTGCGCCACCTGCGCCGCCCCATCACCGAGCAGCGGTTCGTCCTCCTGGGCGCGGGCGCCGCGGGCATGGGGATGGCGGAGCTGATCGTGGCGGAGCTGCGGGCTGCCGGAGTCCCGGCGCCGCAGATCGGGCGCTCGATCGCGGTGCTTGACTCGCACGGCCTGATTCACGCCGGCCGTTCCGGCGTCGACCGCGACAAGGCCTCGCTGGCCATGGATGCCGAGGCGATGGGGCACTTCGGCCTCACCGGAGACGGACCGTTCGGGCTGCAGCAGGTGATCGAGGCGGTGAAGCCGACGGTGCTGATCGGCGCCACGGCGGTCTCCGGCTCGTTTGACGAGTCCTCCATCAGGGCCATGGCCGAGCACGCCGACCG
>CAYVLM010000472.1:0-1562 GCA_964452225.1 uncultured Steroidobacteraceae bacterium
TGAGGCAGCCGGTGCGACGCGAGACCTGCGCCTGCGTGATCACTACCTCGCGCTCGCCGACGTGGAGCTCGCCGGGCCGCTGAACGGGACGATCCGCCTGCAGCGCACGAACCGTGGAATCCTCGCGCGGGGGAGCGTGGTGGCGCCTCTGCGACGGACCTGCGCCCGCTGCCTCGAGCCGTACGTGGAGGAGGTCGAGGTCCAGATCGACGAGGAATTCGTGCCGACGGCCGATCCCTCCGGCGGAGCGGGACCGGTCCGCGAAGCCGGCGAGGACGTCCTGCCGGTCGACGAGCACAACGAGATCGACCTCGGTCCGGTTCTCCACGACGAGCTGAGCCTCAGCGAGCCGATGCACCCGCTCTGCCGCCCGGACTGCCCCGGGCTCTGCCCCGAGTGCGGCGCTGCGCTCTCATCGGGTCCGCACGATCACGGGGGTGCGGAGCCAGACCCGAGGCTCGCGGCTCTGGGGCGCCTGCTGCCACCGAGGCAGGACGAGTAGGAGAACGCGGATTCGTCAGCGACCGGCCCGGCGGCTATACTGCGGCGTCCCACTGTCATTGATCTGCACGGGAGTGTTCGCGTGGGCGTCCCCAAGCGAAAGGTATCCAAGGCTCGCCAGGGCGAGCGACGCGCGCACCTGGCGCTGGTCGCGCCGCCGCTCGTGGAGTGCGACCACTGCCACGAGCTGAAGCGCGCGCACCACGTCTGCCCGACCTGCGGCTACTACGACGGCCGCGAGGCGGTGCCGGTCGAGACGGTCGCCCCGACCGAGGCGCCGAGCTGACCGAGCTGCCCGCCCACCGCCCGTAGGGCCCCATGCGCATCGCGCTGGATGCGATGGGCGGCGACTTCGCTCCCCGCGAGACGGTTCGCGGGGCCATCGACTACGCAAGGGCGCGACCCGACGAAGAAGTCGTCCTCGTTGGCGACATTCCCCGCATCGAGCGCGAGATCGCCGACTACGGTCAGGGCCACCCCGCGAACATCTCCCTCGTCGATGCGCCCGAGGTGATCACCATGGGCGACCACCCGTCGGCGGCGCTGCGCACAAAGCGGCGCGCGTCGGTGCTGGTCGCCACCGAGCTGGTGCGCGACGGCCACGCGGATGCCGTCGTCTCCGCGGGATCGACCGGCGCCACCATGGCCGCCGCGGTCTTCCGCCTGGGCCGCATCGAGGGCATCGACCGACCGGCGCTCGGTGCGCACCTGGTCACGGCCGAGGGGCCGATCATGCTCCTCGACGTGGGTGCCAATGTTGACTGCGACGCGGACAACCTCGTCCAGTTCGGGGTGATGGGCTCGATCTATGCCGAGCATGTCCTGCACGTCGAACGACCGAGGGTCGGCCTGCTCAACATCGGCGAGGAGGCGGCAAAGGGAGATCGCCTCAGCCAGGAGGCGAACCATCGGCTCCATCACTCCAGCCTGAACTTCGTCGGGAACGTGGAGGGGAATGACCTGGTCGCCCACCGCGCCGACGTCGTCGTCTGCGATGGCTTCATCGGCAATGTGATCATCAAGTTCTTCGAGGGGTTGACGACGTACATCTTCCGGTCGGT
>CAYVLM010000473.1:0-1555 GCA_964452225.1 uncultured Steroidobacteraceae bacterium
GTGGCCACAACGCCCGGCGCCACATCGTGGTGCGCTACCTCGCCTTCGACGCGCTGAACCTGGCCAGCCTGGTCATCCGCATCCCGATCCTGGTGCTGCTCACCGAGTGGGGCGGCATCAACTACCTGATCTCGAACGTCATCGCCATCGGCCTCACCTTCGGTCTGCGCTACTTCGTGGCCGACAACTGGATCTGGGCCGGCCGCGACTGGCGTGACCAGACCGCGGTGGCGGGCTGGTTCCACTACGACATCCACGGCCTGGCCCGCCTGCGGTCGCGGATCGCGATGCCCGAGCTGGCCGCCTTCAACGTGGCGACCCCGGTGGAGCCCGACGTGGTCATCGAGCGCTCCTGGCTCCTGGGCGGATGGCCGCGCATCCAGCGCAGCGTCACCGCCGACGGGGACCTGATCCGCTACCGCGAGCAGCTCGGGGCCCTGGGCGTGGCCTTCGATGTCCAGCTCGGCGGGGCTCCCCGCATCGAGGCCAACTGGCTGCTGGCCTGGTCGCATCACGTGCTGTACACCAACGTGGTGGAGCCCTACCTGCGCTTCCTGCTGGTCAGCCGCGGGGTGGTCCTGCTCCACGCCGCCTCGCTGGACACCGACCGCGGCGCGCTGCTCCTCTCGGCACAGACCGACACCGGCAAGACCAGCACCCTGCTGCAGCTCCTCCTCCAGCAGCCCTGGGGCTTCCTCGGCGACGACATGGCCATCGTCCGCCCCGACGGCACCATCCTCTCCTACCCCAAGCCCATGACCCTCTCCGCGCACACCATGGGCGCGGTGAGCAGCGCGGCGCTGCCCCTCGCCGACCGGATGATGCTGGCCATCCGCAGCCGGGTGCACTCGCGCCAGGGTCGCTCCATCGGCCACACCATGAGCCGCTGGCCGATCCCCATCGTGACCATCAACGCGGTGGTCCAGCTCCTGGTCCCGCCGCCCAAGTACCACGTCACCTCGCTCGTCGACTGCGACCTGTCGGCGAGCGCCGCGCTCGACGCGGTGATCCTCATGGAGCGTGGCGAGCCGCTGTGCGAGGCCGTGGGCAGCGATGCCACGCTCGACGAGCTCCTTGCCAACACCGAGGACGCCTACACCTTCCCGCCCTTCGCCTGGTTCTCGCCCCTGCTCCGCTTCGACGGGCTGGACCTGGTCACGCTGCGCGCCCGCGAGCGTGACATCCTGGGCGCGGCCGTGGCGAACGCCCGCCGCCTGCGGCTCCGGGTGCCCGGGCACGAGTGGTCGGAGCTGATTCCGGACCTGCTCGACGGCCGTGGGTCGAGCCTCGCTGCCAAGGGCAAGACCGGAGCGGTAGAGGCAGTCCCGAGCTGACGCAGGAACGCGGTTGCCGCGGCGAGGACGACTGAATGGCCGGCAGCTCGGCTAAGGTGCGCGCGATGCCGTCATCCGACATGAGCTCACGCCAGCCGTGGATCCGCCGGTGGTCACCCTCCGTAAGCCGTGCCGCCCGGCACGGCACCGTCGCTGCCGTCGTGGTGATGGCGGTCGCACTGCTGACGGGGCTCCTGGATCTGGGTCACTGGCAGGGCGAC
>CAYVLM010000474.1:0-1551 GCA_964452225.1 uncultured Steroidobacteraceae bacterium
GGTGCTACGGAGTGACGGCCCAGGCCCATCGCGCGCTGGGCCGCGGCGAGGCCCCCGGACGCCGGCGGCTCGGCGTCGGGCTTGCCTCGTCCCATGTCGCCCAGCAGCTGCGGCGGGCCGTCGGCTTGCCGGAGCGCGAGGGCCTGCTGGTGCGCGAGGTGGAGTCCGGCTCACCCGCCGAGAAGGCGGGGATCGCCGAGGGTGACCTGATCGTGGAGGCCGGCGGCCGCGCCATCGGCTCCGCGGACGACCTCTTCGAGGTGCTGGGTGCGGCCGCGCCGAAGGAGGCGATTCGGGTGACGATCGTGCGCGGAACGGAGGAGCGATCGGTTAGCGTTAGCGCATGACCGACGAGGAGCTCCCCTGCTCGCACCTGGACACGATCCGTGACGTGACGCCCAGCGCCGACGGCTGCGAGGACTGCCTCAAGATCGGCGGCACCTGGCTGCACCTGCGGATCTGCCGGACCTGCGGGCACGTCGGCTGCTGCGACCAGTCGCCGAACCGTCACGCTCGCAAGCACGCTGAAGAGACGAACCACCCGATCGTGCAGTCCATCGAGCCCGGCGAGGACTGGATCTGGTGCTTCGTCGACGAGGTCTACCTGGAACCCGCCTGAACCCGGTTGCATCCGGCTCGCGCCCGATCCCCACGCGCCAGCGCGTCCCACGGACCCGCGCCCTGTACGCGGCCCACAGCCGCAGCGTCGCAGCCGGGGCGCTCAGCCGCGCCGCCGGGCTCGGCGGACGCCGCGTTCCCGCTAAGAGAGCTGGGAGTGCTGATACGGCCGATGCAGTCGGGTTCCGACCCGCTTCCGACGGAGGGCTGAGCGTGGCGTCGCCCCGTCCCTGGCAGCCGATGGCGGCCCGGGCCGTCTACGAGTGCCACGGGTGCTGGTGGACGCGAGATCGGTCCTCCCGACGCCGCCATCCGCGGCAGCAGCGTCCATGCTCGTGGACGCGAGATTGGTGGCTCCCGGCACCCTGCCACCTACCAGTCGACGAGCTTCCAGATCTCCGGCTCCATGCCGCCGGGGCGACCCACGTCGGCGAACACGGCCACCGCTTGCTTGAGCTCGGCGATCGCGTCGTCCCGCCGCCCGGCGGCGTGCAGCGCGTCCGCGAGGTTGTTGCGGATCGCAGCCTCCCGGTGGCGGTCGCCGATGGTGAGCGCTGCTTCGAGGGCCTCGCGACTCGTGGCAACCGCGTCAGCGGTCCGTCCGCGTGCCATCTCGACCAGGGCCAGGTTGTTCAGCGCGGCGATGCGCGCCTCCTCGAGCCCGGCGCCTGACGCCAAGGCCAGGCTCTCATCGAGATGTCGGAGCGCGGCAGTCAGATGGCCGGCTGATCGGGCCAGGATGCCGAGCAGGTTGTGCGCCTGCGCCCGGCAGGCCGGGTCGCCGGCCAGGGCGGCGAGCTCCAGGGCCTCTGCGGCGAGCCTGCGGCTGCGACGGCGGTCGCCGAGCCGATGGACGACCAGGGCCCGATCGGCGGTCAGGCGCGCGCGATCGGCCAGGGCCTCCGGGGCGACGGCGGACAGGGCGGCGACCAG
>CAYVLM010000475.1:0-1539 GCA_964452225.1 uncultured Steroidobacteraceae bacterium
GCCCTGGATGTTGTGCTCGCCGAAGCCGTTCTCGAGCATCGTGGGGCACTCGAGCGCCTCGACGGCCACGGTCCGCGTGCCGAGCGCCTCCTTGAGGTAGTCGCCGGCTGCCAGCGTGCCCGCCGAACCGGAGGCGGAGACGAAGGCGTACGGCCGCAGGCCCGCCCGCGCCGAGGCGACGGCGTCGAAGACGCGCTCGAGGGCACGCCCGGTCACCCCGAAGTGGACGAGGTGGTTCCCGTACTCGCTGAACTGGTTGAAGATGATGTTCTCCGGATCACGGTCGAGCTCCGCGCAGCGGTCGTAGATCTCCTTGACGTTGCTCTCGGTCCCCGGCGTGCGAATCACGTCCGCCGGGTCGGCGACCCACCTCTCGAGCCAGTCGAAGCGCTCCTGGCTCATCCCCTCGGGCAGGACGGCCACGCCCCGGCAGCCCATGATCCGGGAGATGGCGACGCCCCCGCGGCAGTAGTTGCCGGTCGACGGCCACACGGCGCGGTGCTGCGTGGGGTCGAACTGGCCGGTCACCAGGCGCGGCGCCAGGCAGCCGTAGGCGGCCAGGACCTTGTGCGCCCCGATCATCGGGAAGCGATCGCCGAGGGCGACGATGATCGGTGCTGCGACGCCGGTGAGCTCCTCGGTCAGGACAAGGTGGTCCGGAAGATCGACGCGGCTCCGCCGGTCGGCCCCGTTGTGCCAGTGGACGCGGAAGAGGTTTGCCGCGTCCGGGGCGTCGGGATCGACCGTTGCCAGACGATTCCAGACGCCGTCGGGGATGGTGGCGGGTTCGGCCAGCTGAGCGAAGGTCGGCAGCACGATCCGGGCCTCCCGGAACCGTTGCACCGCGCGGTCGTAGACCTCGCGGTCGACCATCTCGCGGGGGAGTCCCAGGCGCTGCATCGAGGGGCCTCCATCTGCTGGCGCGCCCGCTCGACGAGCCGGGTTGCCTTGCGACCGAAGGCCCCGGAGGTCGGGACCAACGGCACGCTCCCGTTGGGGAGCGCGCTTCCTACAGTCGGGAGGCGGAGACCCGCGTGGCTAGGGCCATGTGGCACGCCGCGGCAGGTAAGGGCGACCGAATGCAGTTCATCCTGAACGGGCGACCGATGGTCGCGGCGCCACCGCGGGACGCGAGCCTGCTGGAGCTGCTCCGGGAGACCTGCGGTCTGCGGTCGCTGAAGGACGGCTGTGCCCCGGAGGGCTCGTGCGGGGCGTGCACCGTGCTGCTCGACGGTCGTCCGGTGGTCTCCTGCGCACAGCCGGCGAGCCGCGCCGCCGGGCGGGACGTGCGCACCGTGGAGGGGCTGGCCCCCGATGTTCGTGATGCCTGGGCCGAGGCGTTCGCGGTCACCGGGGCAAGCCAGTGCGGGTACTGCACGCCGGGGATCGTGATGAAGGCGGAAGGGTTGCTGAGCCGGCTCTCCGCTCCCGACGACGCGCAGATCTCCCACGCCATGGCCGGCAACCTGTGCCGCTGCACCGGATACGCATCGATCGTGCGTGCGGTGCAGCGGGTTGCCGCTGCGCGCCGGCGCGAAC
>CAYVLM010000476.1:0-1531 GCA_964452225.1 uncultured Steroidobacteraceae bacterium
GCAGCGCCGCATCCTGGCTGATGCCGCGCACCAGGGGGATCTGGTCGTACGGGGAGCCGGTGTAGCCGTCGATCCGGCCCTCCAGGTCAGCGCTCGAGGTGTTCGTCAGCATCGCGACCTGGGCCAGCACGGCTGACCGGGCACTCGCGTCCACGGGAATGTCCGCCGGGACCGCGTCCACGACCCAGGAGGGGACGTTGATGGCCAGAGGACGTCCGGTCCGATCGAAGATCAGCCCCCTCGGCGCCTTGATCGGCACGTCGACCACGTTGGCTGCCGCCGTCTGCTCGGAGATGACCGTCCCGCCAAGGATCTGGAGCTGGAAGAGCCGGCCGCCGAGCAGCGTGAAGAGCAGCACCGCCGAGAGGCCGAAGGCAATGAACCGCGCGCGCGAGCGCGGGAGGTCGTGGCGACCCTCGTTCAGATCGGCCATCGGCTCACCAGGCGATCCGCTCCTCGGGCGCATAGCGGCGCACGAGGATCCGGGTGGGAACCAGCAGGAGGCCGGTGATGGCGGCGTTCAGCACGGCGGCGGGCATGATGAGGTCGAGGGGCACGCCCCCACCCGTGGACCCACCGACGAACGTCAGGGAGGCCAGGCTGACGAAGTCGGCCACCACGCTTCCGACGAAGGCCGCACCGATCGGGTAGACCCACACCAGCCGCCCCAGGACCGTGCCGCCGGCGCGCACCAGCACCGCCACCGCGAGCAGCGCAAGCGGCACGGAGCCGAGCGGTTCGGGGACGAGCAGGTTCGCCACCGTGCCGGAGACGAACGCCCACGTGATCCCCTGGGTGAAGCCGAAGCTCGTGGTGACCAGGACCACGGCCACCAGGACAAGATCGGGCTTGACCCCCCCGACCAGGAGCACGGGCGCGAGCCCGGCATGGACGATCCCCACCACGATGGCGAGCAGGACGCTGGTATACGTGTCGGAGCCCCCTGGAAAGTCAGCGTGCGTGCGGTCCGCGACGCACCCCCCGAGTATACCGACCAGGAGGCCCCGGCCGGCTGAGGCCGAAGGCGCCCTGCAGCGGCCTGCCCCGACCCGGCGCAGGCCGCGATCGTCACGTGGCCAGGACCCGTCCTGCGAGCCCGATGTTTCCCGTGAAACATTGCTTCATAAGGGGCTGGTAAGCGGCGGGCACACCCCGAAATTGGTAGAATGAGCGGGCCCATTTGAACTCGCAGCGGAGCGCCTGTGGCCAGGGTCACGGCCTGTACCAACCAGAAGGGCGGCGTTGGCAAAACCACGACCGTAGTCAACCTGGCGGCGTACCTGGCCCTCTCCGGGACTCCGACCCTCGTTGTCGATCTCGACCCCCAGGGCAACGCGACCAGCGGCCTGGGAGTCGATCGTCGAACCCTGGATCGGTCGGTCTACAACGCGCTCCTCGACCGGGTTCCGATTGGCGAACTGACGGTAGGCACCGCGATCGAGGGCCTCGACCTCGTTCCCTCCGCCGGCTCTCTCTCGGGAGCGGAGGTCGAGCTCGTCGGCGTCGTCGCCCGCGAACGGAGGCTGGCAGC
>CAYVLM010000477.1:0-1526 GCA_964452225.1 uncultured Steroidobacteraceae bacterium
CTCGGCGACGCGGCCGGGGAGATGCCGCAGGCGGCCAGGATGGCGGAGAGCGAGAGCGCACCACCAACGTAGGCGCCGCCCTGGCCGGCGCGCCTGAGGAAGTCGCGCCGGGTCAGGCGACCGTTCGCCACGAGCCGGGCGATCGCCTCCTCCATCGCGGACTGCTGCTCCTTTCCATCACTCATCGGTCTCTCCTTCTGGGCTGTGCGGGTCGGCGGCGTGATGCCGGTGGGGTCCCGGGATGACGAAGCTGTGCTGGGGCTTCCAGGTCAGACGCACGTGCTGTCCGTCGGCGAGCGCCTCGCGGACTCCCGAGGTCTCCAGGTTCTGGGCGTAGACGGTGAGCCGCTGGCCACCGCCCGCGTCGATGATGTACTGGGTGCTGACACCGATGTAGCTCGCGTCGAGAATGGTGCCGGCCAGGCTGTTGAGGCCGGGCTCCACCGCGGCGCCGGCGCTCTCTCCCACGGCGACCAGGCGAAGCTTCTCGGGACGCACGCCGACGCGCACGTCGCCGGCTGCGCCGTTGAGCCCTGCGGCCGGAGCGCGTACCACGCTGCCATCGCTCAGGCGCACCACGATCACCTCGTTCTCGCGCCCGGCAATGGTGCCGTCGAGGAGGTTGCTCACTCCGAGGAATCCGGCGACGAACGAGGTCTGCGGCCGCTCGTACAGCCCCTCCGGCTCATCGAGCTGCTCTATGTGGCCGGCGCGCATCACCGCGATCCGGTCGCTCATGGTCATGGCCTCTTCCTGGTCGTGGGTCACGTAGATGAACGTGATCTCGACCTCGGTCTGGATCCGCTTCAGCTCGATCTGCATCTGCTTGCGCAGCTTCAGGTCCAGGGCGCCCAGGGGCTCGTCGAGGAGCAGGACCCGCGGATGGTTGACGAGCGCCCGGGCCAGCGCCACGCGCTGCTGCTGGCCGCCGGAGAGCTGGCTGGGCTTGCGCCGCTCGTAGCCGGGAAGCTCCACGAGGTCGAGCATCTCCCCCACGCGGGATCGGATGTCCGATGCCTCGACCTTCCTTCGTCGCAGGCCGAAGGCGACGTTCTCGAAGACGTTGAGGTGTGGGAAGAGCGCGTAGTTCTGGAAGACCGTGTTCACGTCGCGCCGGAAGGGCGGCAGCGCCGTGACGTCCGCTTCGCCAAGGAAGATCGTGCCGGCGGTGGGCTCCTCGAAGCCGCCGATCATGCGCAGCGTCGTGGTCTTGCCGCAGCCGGAGGGGCCGAGGAGGGAGAAGAACTCGCCGCGCTGGATCTCGAGGGTCAGGTCATCGACGGCGGTGACCTGTTGGAACCGCTTCGTGACCCGCTCGAGACGGACGTCGTACTCAGACACCCGGGGCCCTCGTGCCACGTTGGACGGAGCAGAACCTTATCGAGTTGCAGCAGGCTTCTCGATCCCGGGAGTATGGCCGCGGCCGCCCGGAGGTGTCAACGCAATTCCTGCCACGAACCCAGGACTTGCGTTGGAAACCACAGGGGGGCCCCGCGGCAGAGAAACACTACGTCTAGAAGAGACAA
>CAYVLM010000478.1:0-1512 GCA_964452225.1 uncultured Steroidobacteraceae bacterium
CCCGCCTGGACCCCGAGCGGTTCGCCATCGCCCAGCCGGGCATCGCGGCGGCGGCCCTGCTTCTGCCGGCAGCGCTGGCTGCGCTGCTGGTCTTCACCCCGCGGCGCGACGTCCCGAGGTCACGCATGGCCCCGGTCCACTCCGAGGAGGACCGCTAGAGGGCGACCGCGTACGCCTCGGGCCGGCGGTTGTGCTCGTGCACCAGCCAGGTGGTGTCGGTGCCGTCGAGGAGGCCGGTCCAGTCGACCCGCTCGGCGAGCCGCTGGCCGATCCGCCGCAGCTCCGGGAGCCCCGAGGCGTCGTCGAGACCCATCTCGCGTTCGAGACGGACATCGATCCGATAGAACCGCGCGGCCGCGTAGTGGCGGCTGACGAGCTCGGTCTGCTGCTCCCCCGGTGAGCGCAGGAGCTCCGCCAGCAACCAGCCGAGCCAGTCCCACAGCCACGTCGGCCGACGGCGATCGAGGTGCTGCCCCGTCCCCAGGGAGACGATCACGGTGGACGCCGGAAGGTAGCCGTCTGCGTACTCGAACGCCTCCACGCAGGCCTCGTAGGTCGGGTTGCCGGCAACCCCGGTGCCGCCGTCCACCATCGGTCCGCGCGCGGCGAGGGCCCGGACCGTCCACGGCGCGAAGTAGGTGGGGGCGGCGGCCGAGGCGGTGAGGCAGTCGACCAGCGACAGCGCGCCGGTCCGGCCGGCGGGTCGCCCGGGGCGGTCCTTCACGAAGTACCACTGGTGGGAGTCGAGCAGCCCCTTGGCGGTGAGCAGGATGTCGACCGGGATGTCGTTCAGGCGCCACCCCGACGCCGGCTCTCCCAGGTGCCTGGCGATGAGCCGGTTGAGCTGCCCGATGTCGTACATGTGCCCCCGGACGACGCGCCGCAGGGTCGAGACCATCGGCGTCCGGCGGAACAGCCCGGGAGCCCGATCGAGGTAGAAGGAGACGATCCGCTCGGCCGGGATTCCGGCCGCCACGCCGCCTGCGACCAGGGCGCCGGTGGAGGTTCCGGCCACGAGGTCGAACTGCTCGCGGGCGAGTCCGCCGGTCCGGGCCTCGAGCGCACCGAGCACGACCGCCGGGATCACCCCCCGGACGCCCCCGCCGTCGATGGACAGGATCCGCCTGGGCCCCTCCCCCATCTCGCCTCCGCTACATCTCCCCCTCGAACGGCGGCTGCGGCATGCGCAGCGCGTGATCCTTCCGGTAGCCCAGCAGGTAGTCCGCCTGGACGAGGGTGTGGATCTGGTCGGTGCCCTCGTAGATCACCGAGCCCTTGGAGTTGCGCAGGTAGCGCTCCACCGGGTAGTCCGCGCTGTATCCGTAGGCCCCGTGGATCTGGACCGCATCGAGCGCGCACTGCACCGCGTGGTCGGTGGCGTACCACTTGGCCAGGCTCGTCTCGCGCGTGTTCCGCTCGCCACGGTTCTTCTTCCATCCCGCCTTCCACACCAGCAGCCGGCCGGCCTCGATGCCCGCCTGCATGTTGGCCAGCATCTGCTTGACGAGCTGA
>CAYVLM010000479.1:0-1503 GCA_964452225.1 uncultured Steroidobacteraceae bacterium
GCAGATGACGGCGCCGACCTGTACAACGCCCTGGTGGGCACCGTGTCGTTCTCCGATATGGGCGATGTCGCAACCAGCCCTCTCAGCCTGACGACGATCGGTGGCAGCATCCTCTTCTCCTGCGAGGGGGCGATCCAGGACGGCGGCTTCAACCTGAGCGTCAACGGCGACGCCTGTCCCGGAACGTACGGGTATGCCATGCTGATGCCGTGGCCCCATGCGACCGGAATTCGGGGTGGCGTCTACGCGCTCGGGCCCGGCAGCGCCGCCCTTGATGCGGGCGGGACCTCCTGTCCTTCAACCGACCAGCGCGGCTTCCCGCGCCCCGCGGGCGCCGCGTGCGACATCGGTGCGTACGAGAACCAGCCGCCCACGGCCCCAACCGGCCTCTCCCTGGCGGCGGGCGCCAACCCGGGCAACACGGGTGACCTGACGCTGAGCTGGGCCGCTTCCACCGACGCCGATTTCGACCCGATCACCTACGACCTGTGGGGCCGAACCGCCGGTGCCGACAAGGAGACGGAGCTGTACAGCGGCTCGAGCACCTCGGTCGACCTCACCGGCCTGTCCGAGGGCACCTGGAGCTTCCGCGTCGCGGCGACCGATGGCCGTGCCTTCTCGCCATCGGCGACGCTCTCGTCGGTGGTCGTCGACCGCACGCCACCGTCGGCGCCCACCGCCACGCCGGACCGTGCCCCGGACTTCACCGGCCCTGGCGGCACCGGCTGGTACCGGGATTCGGTGAGCGTGAGCTTCACCGGCGCGACCGACCCGCTGCTGGCGGATGGGAGTCAGCCCAGCGGCGTCGCGTCGATGACCCCCACGCAGGTCTTCATGACGAGCGGCCAGCACGTGGCGACCGGCACGGCGACCGACGGTGCGGGGAACGTCTCGTCGCCCGCCTCGATCACGGTTAGCGTCGATGCGGACCCCCCGACCGTCGCATTCGATACCTGCCCGGCGAGCGTCATCCTCGGCCAGGCAGCGAGCCTGTCCTGGTCCGCGTCGGATGCTGAGTCAGGCCTCGCCACCGCGTCGAGCGGACAGGTGGCGGTTGACACCTCCACCGTCGGCAGCAGGACCCTGGCCGCGTCGGCCGTGGACAACGTCGGGCACGTCTCGACCGTGGCGTGCCTGGTGAATGTGATCTTCGACTTCGAGGGTTTCTACTCACCGGTCACGAATGCGCCCGGAGTCAACAAGGCCACCGCGGGAAAGATCATCGCGGTCCGGTTCAGCCTCGCGGGCGACCAGGGGCTGTCGATCTTCGCCGAGGGCTACCCAGTCTCGTCCTCGATCGCCTGTGGATCGAACGCGCAGTTCAGCACGGGCGATCCGACGGCGGCGGCGCGTGCGCTGCTGTACAGCGGCGGTATCTACACCTACCTGTGGAAGACGGACAGGTCCTGGTCCGGGACGTGCCGGCAGCTGATCGTCCAGCTTTCCGATGGCACCTACCATGTCGCAGACTTCTCGTTCAAGTAACAGCGCACTTGAGCAGAC